>NZ_DBHD01000153.1:0-7511 GCF_002296025.1 Microbacterium sp. UBA837 | reverse complement strand
GCTAAGGGCGGTTACCCCCATGCAGTCTGTGAGAGGCATCCAGGGTTGGTTCTCACATTGGTGTCGGGTCACGGGTTGGACGATTGATCCGACCCTGCTCTGGGTTTCCTGCCCCCGGAGTGGGTAGGAGTAGATCATGAGAGTGTTCGTGCCGTAGGTGCCTGAAGGCATGGCCCAGGGCTGTGCCATTCCCACCGCGACGGTCGACACGTTGCAGGGGTCGGACAGATCGTTGTAGTCACCATAGAGCCCGAGGGCACCTGGTGCCGCGACCACGTTCGCGCCGTCGATGACCCATCCGAACCAGTCGAACGGCTGGTTCGACGCAGCAGCCCAATCCTTGTAGTCATCGCCGGAGCAATTCGGACGCAGATCCTTCCCGGGGAATGTAATCGGTGTTCCGGGGGGCCAGGGCCTGTTGTTCGTGTAGAAGTCGACCTGGAACTCCATGCCCCAATGATCTGCCATCACCAACGGGGACGCGTATGGGTCTAGTGACCACCACGAGTACTGCGATGAGATCGAGAGGTTCTGCCCCATGTCCGTGATCATCACCTGAGCGTCGTTGGGCTGCCACGTGTCCCCCGCGGCAGCCGAGGACGCCACAACAGGGGAGAGCTGCGCTGTGGAACTTCTCTCCGCGGGCCCGCGATCCGTCGGAACAACAGCGTCTGGGGCGTCGTACACGGGGAGATCTGCGCCGAGGACCACGTCACCCAGTCCGCGGGACTGCTCACGCTTGTCCGTGAATGCCTCCCCGTCGACGTACGCTGTGACGATCTCCGGAGCGGTGCCTGTTTCCTTCCTGACCTCGGCAAGGAACTCCTCGACCGTCAGTCCGCCGTCGAGCCAGAAGTCGCCAACGATCGAATCGCTCTCGAACCGGTAACCCTCTACCGGCAGCCCAGCCGCCCGAGCGACGGTCGTCGCGGACTCCAGGCTGACCGGGTGCGCGAAGGAGATCTCGGAGAACGTCGGTGTGATGGGCTCCTCGACGGGCTCCTTCACGGGGCTCTGGTTACCCGATTCGGCAATTGCCGCGGCCGGTGTCATTGCGAGCACCACCGCGGCGATTGCCCCGCCGAGTGAGATGGCTTTCAGGTGTCTCATCAATCCTCCTGTCATCGTTGAGTGTCGATGTCTCACTCTCTCCATGGCACTCACACGAAACCAGGCAGTACGTTCCCTGGACTCAGAGGCGGAAACATGAGATAGGCGGGTACGCTACGTCGGCGGGTGAGGTGTCAGCTCCAGAGCCCACAGAACACGAATGACCGTGACCATCGTGGGGTTCGGAGCCGTCCCGACACCAGGCCCGACCCGCTCGAGCGCCGCATACGTCTGCACAGATACATCGGCCATGTGCGCGACCTCTTCTTGAGAGAGGCCGCGCCTGCGTCGCGCCGTCACAAGAACCTCGGCAAGGTCTCGCGTCACTTCGTAGTACCGGTCAGCGAATGACCGCGCTTCCTGCATAGAGGCCTCCCTCGACACGGAAATGCCCACGGGGCGCTCACGAGCCAAGGCCGACGCTACCTACGGACATCGGATCTGTCTGTCCCCCATAAGGGGGACAAGCCTGGCCTCTCGCCAGACCGGCGTCCGAAAGACGATCGTTCCATGGACACCTGGTCAGGCGCGATACCGACCGAGTCGGCACCCGGAATTCCGCGGCAGCCCCGTGAAGCCATCGGCGCGTCCGCAAGCGCTTGATCTACCGGACGCGGGTACACGACCGCGACACACGACCGGGCCCTGCACCGACGGTGCAACACTGGGGTGGTGGGCACGCTCAACCGAACACCGACTCGCCCCGCTGCCGTGAGCCTCGACGATGCCCTCTCACGAGCCGAGGCGGGCGACGACCTCAGCCGCGACGATCTGATCGCGGTGCTCTCGGCGCGCGGGTCGGACCTGGACGCGGTCCTCGATGTTGCGGGCGACCTGCGGGATCACGGCCTGCGAGAGGCTGGACGCCCGGGAATCTTCACCTACTCCCGCAAGGTGTTCGTGCCGGTCACGACCCTCTGCCGGGACCGCTGCCACTACTGCGTGTTCGTCGATACCCCCGGACAGCTGCAGCGCGCCGGCAAGCCGGTGTTCATGAGCCCCGAGCAGGTGCTCGCCGTCGCCCGCGCCGGCCAGCGCCAGGGCTGCAAGGAGGCTCTGCTCACGCTCGGCGACCGCCCCGAGGAACGATGGCCCGAGGCTCGCCGTTGGCTCGACGAGCACGGTTTCGCCTCGACCCTCGACTACGTCGCGCACGTCGCCCGCCTCATCACGGCCGAGACCGGCATGCTCGCGCATCTGAACCCCGGCGTCATGAGCGCCGACGAACTTCAGCGGTTGCGCCCGACAGGACCATCGATGGGCATGATGCTCGAGACGACGTCGCGCGAGCTGTTCGAGACCCCGGGACAGGTGCACTATGGGTCCCCCGACAAGGATCCCGACGTCAGGCTTCGGGTGATCGAGGAAGCCGGCATCCACCGCATTCCGTTCACGACCGGCATCCTCGTGGGGATCGGCGAGACGATCAGCGACCGCGCCGACTCCCTGCTGGCTCTGCGGGACGCGCACCGTCGCCACGGACACCTGCAAGAGATCATCGTGCAGAACTTCCGCGCGAAGCCCGGGACCGCGATGCGGGACGCGGCGGATGCCGAGCTGGAGGAGTACGTCGCCGCAGTGGCGGCTGCGCGCCTGACGATGGGCGCGAATGCACGCATCCAGGTTCCGCCGAACCTCAGCGACCCGACCGAGTTCGCCCTTCTCGTGCGGGCCGGTGCTGATGACTGGGGCGGGGTCTCGCCGGTGACCGCCGACCATGTCAATCCCGAGCGTCCGTGGCCCCACCTCGACGATCTGGCGGCCCGCACGGCCGAGCTGGGTTTCGAGTTGCGTGAACGTCTCACGGTGCATCCGGAGTACATCCGCGACGCCGCGACGTGGCTCGCGCCGGAGCTGCACTCGGCGGTGGCCGCCCTCGCCGACCCGGTCTCGGGGCTCGCGCTCTCGACGCTCGCCGCGACGACCCCAGATAGCGCAGCCCGACGCGCTCGGGGCAGCTCGTTCGACGCCCTCGTCACGGATGCCGCGACCGACCCGGAATCCCTCGCCGACGACGACTGGACGCGGCTGCTGACGGCACAGGGCGCAGACCTGGACGCTGTCGCCCGCGCAGCAGATGATGTGCGTCGCTACACCGTCGGTGAGGCCATCAGTGTCGTCGTCAATCGCAACCTCACCACGACCGGGCTGCGTCCGAGCGTGTCCGCCGGCGACCTGGACCGCGGCACATTCACGTTGGCCGAGGTCGCCGAGATCGCTCGAGATGCCGCAGACCTCGGTGCGAGCGAGCTGTGCGCGCAGGGCATCATCCCGATCGAGGCGGATGCCTACCTCGAGCTTGCTCGCACGGTGAAGGATGCCGCGCCCACGCTGCACCTGCACGCCTTCCGCCCGCAGGACGTCTGGGACTTCGCGTCCCGGAGCGGACTCTCGATCGACGAGGCCTACCGTGAGCTCAGGGCTGCGGGCGTCGATACCGTCCCGGGCACCGGCGTCAAGGTTCTCGATGACGGCATCCGCGAGCGGGTGGCCGCCACCGATCTTCCCGTCGATCAGTGGCTTACCGCAATCCGCGCCGCACATGCTGCGGGGCTGCGGTCGACATCCGTGCTCTTCTACGGCCACGTCGAAAGCGCCGCCGACCGCGTCGCGCACCTGCGCACCCTTCGCGACCTGCAGCGCGAGACGGGTGGATTCACCGAGTTCGTGCCGATCCCGCTGCCCGGATACGGCGTGCCGCTCGTCGCGGACAGGTCACCGATCGATGAGCATCGCGCCATGGTCGCCGTGTCACGGCTGCTGCTGTCGGGCGCGATCTCACACATCCAGGTGCCGTGGCCTCGGCTCGACGCCGCCAGCATTCCCGTGTTGCTGCGCTCGGGCGCCGACGACCTCGGCGGCACGCTGCTCGATGGTCGGGTCCTGCCCCGCACCGGTGTGGAGCACGGGCGCGAGCTCCCCCTGTCTGAGGCTGAGCGCATCGCCCGGCACCTGCTGCGGCCCCTCCGGCAGCGCACGACCGACTACCGGGACGCCCGTCCCGCTGCTCGCACAGGCGACCGAACCCGGGAGCCGCGATGACACCCGAACACGAGGTGGTGATCGTCGGCGCGGGTTTCGCGGGCCTCGCCGCCGCGATGGAACTCGAAGCCGCCGGAGTCACCGACGTCGTGATCCTCGAGCGGGCGCGAGAGGTGGGAGGCACCTGGCGCGAGAACACCTACCCGGGCGTCGCCTGCGATGTTCCAGCCCACCTCTACGCTCTGGCGCGTCATCCGTGGCCGCACTGGACACGGGAGTTCGCGCCCGGAGCCGAGATCCAGGCGTACCTCCGACGCGTCGCCGCCACCACAGGGATCGATAGCCGCATCCGGTTCGACACCGCGCTGCTTGACGCCCGCTGGAACGACGGCGCGTGGAACCTGCAGACCACCGGCGGCAGTCTGCGGGCACGGATGCACGTCCTCGCGTGCGGTCGGCTCACGGAACCGTCCCTGCCGGAAGTGCACGGCCTGGCAGCCTTTCCTGGACCTGTCGTGCACTCCGCGCGGTGGGATTCCCAGCTCGACCTGGACGGTAAGCGCATCGCGGTCGTCGGCACGGGCGCGAGCGGAGTCCAGCTCGTCCCGGAGCTCGTGCGCCGTGGTGCCGAGGTGACACTGTTCCAGCGTTCCGCGCCCTGGATCCTTCCCCGCGGCGGCAGAACCTATACGGATGCCGAACGCGAGCGGTTCGCGACCCACCCCGAGGTGCTCGCCGCCCTGCGCGAGGATCTCTTCCGCGAGGGGGAAGCCCGCCACGCCTCGCGCGCGGGTGACGCCGCTGCAGCTGCCGCGGCATCCGACCAGGCACAGGCGCATCTGCACGCGCAGGTATCCGACCCGACGCTGCGCGCATGGCTCACCCCCGACTACGCGTTCGGCTGCAAGCGGGTGCTGCTCTCCGACGACTTCTACCCTGCCGTTGCCTCGGACGCCGTCACCCTTGAGCCCTCGGCGCTGGCACGGGCGGATGGCGGTACCCTCGTCGCCGCGAGCGGGCGGCGCCATGCCGTGGATGCCGTCGTTCTTGCTACCGGGTTCAGCGCGACGCGTCAGCCTTACGCCGAGCTGGTCACGGGTGAAGACGGGATCTCCCTCGACGAACACTGGGCAAGCGGAATGTCATCAGCGCTGTCGACGGTCGTGAGCGGATTCCCGAACCTGTTCATCCTCAACGGACCCAACGCGTCCCTCGGTCACAACTCATCGATCCTCATGCTGGAGGAGCAGGCAGCGTACGCCGCGCGGACGATCGCCGCGGCCCCGGCAACGGCCACCTTGCGCCCCGACCCCGCCGTCGAGCAGGAGTACACCCGCATGATCGTGCGACGCTCGCGCGACACCGCCTGGGTCTCCGGAGGATGCCGCAACTGGTACGTCGACGAACGGTCCGGGCGCCTCACCTTGCTGTGGCCGGGCACCGTGACACAGTTCCGCGACCAGCTCCGCCGGGCCGACGGCAGCGAATTCCTGACTGAACCCGCTACCGAAAGGAGCACCACGCCATGACGATCCCCCTGCGCCTGGGATACAAGGCATCAGCCGAGCAGTTCGGACCAAACGAGCTCGCAGACTTCGCGGTGGGCGCCGAGCAGGCCGGGTTCGACTCGGTGTTCGTCTCCGACCACCTGCAGCCCTGGATGCACGAGGGTGGCCATGCGCCGGCGGCTATCCCGTGGCTCGGCGCCGTCGGGGCGCGAACGTCCCGGGTCCTCCTCGGCACGTCGGTGCTCACCCCCACCTTCCGCTACCACCCGGGTGTCGTGGCGCAGGCCTTCGCGACCCTCGGCGTGATGTACCCGGGGCGCGTCATCCTGGGGGTGGGCACCGGCGAATCCCTCAACGAGGTGACCCTCGGCATCCCGTGGCCCGAGCCGCCCGAACGTTTCCGTCGCCTGAAGGAGTCGCTCACGCTCCTGAACAAGCTGTGGACCGGCGAGCGCGTCAGTTTCGACGGCGAGTTCTGGCAGGTTCGGGATGCGACGATCTACGACCGTCCCGACACTCCCGTACCGGTCTACATCGGTGCCGCCGGCCCCGCCGCTACCCGTCTGGCAGGTCGCGTCGCCGATGGCTTCATCACGACAAGCGGCAAGGACCCAGCTCTGTACACCGACACACTCCTTCCGGCTCTGGATGAGGGGCTGGAGAAGTCGGGGCGCACGCGTGATGACATCGACACGCTCATCGAGGTGAAGGTCTCGTACCACCCCGATCCTGCCGAGGCCCTCGAGCGCACCCGGTTCTGGGCCCCTCTCGCGCTCAGCCCCGAAGAGAAGGTCGGCATTCACGATCCCATCGAGATGCAGCGACGGGCCGCGGAACTGCCGATCGAGCGTGTCGCGAAACGGTTCATCGTCTCGTCCGACCCCGACGAGCACGTCGATCGCATCGTCGAAGTCGCCGAGCGCGGCTTCCGCCACCTCGTGTTCCACGACCCCGGGCACGACCAGGCGGAGTTCATGGAACGCTACAGCCGCGACATCCTCCCCCGCCTGCGCGAACGTCTGGATCCGTGAGCGGCTGGACGCTTGTCATCCCGGTGCGCGGCGGCGCGGGAAAGAGTCGCCTCGTCGTGCCGGATATCGATCGGGCAGCACTGGCGCGCGCGATCGGGCTCGACACGATAGCCGCAGCGCAGGCGTGCCCGGCCGTCGCGCAAGTGGTGGTCGTGACCGCGGATGCCGAGATCGCGCGTGAGATCTCGGATGGCTGCCTCGTCGTCACCGACCCCGGAACCGGCTTGAACGACGCGGTGCGGGCCGGGCTCGCGGTGACGGATGCCGCCCAGCCGCGAGCCGCGATGCTCGGCGACCTTCCCGCGCTTCGCGCCACAGACCTGGAGACCGTGCTCGTGGCGGCAGCACGGTACGAGAGCGCGGCGCTGCCGGACGCGGAAGGGACGGGCACGACCCTCATCACGCGGACGGTGGCCGGCGAGCTCGTCCCCGCATTCGGTGAGGACTCTTTCACCCGCCACCGGGCAGCAGGATTCCTCGACCTCGCCCGCGAGATCGAGGCCGGCCGGCAGCAGCGGGGGGCCTGGAGCGCACGGCGAGACGTCGACACTCTCGATCAGCTCCACGAAGCCGCCCAGCTCGGGCTCGGCATCCGCACGGCCGCACTCTTGGAAGGGAGATCGCGTCAGGGCGCAGCTTCGTCGGTCGCATGAAGCAGCGGAAAGCGCGCAACGACCTCGATGAGCGCATCGACGGTCTGGCGATCGGCCACACCGTCGACAGTGAGACCGGCGGCCTGGGCGTCAGTGGCGGTCCGCGGGCCGATCGCCGCCACGACGGTCGAAGGCGGAATGTGCGGGAACTGCTCGCGCACCTGTTCGGCGACCGATCCGCTTGTGACGAGGATCGCGTTGATCCGACCGCTACGCACGTCGTTCGC
>NZ_DBHD01000073.1:0-4161 GCF_002296025.1 Microbacterium sp. UBA837 | reverse complement strand
TCTTCGATGATCTCGTCGATCATCTCCGCAAAGGCCTCCGCGTCCTCGCGCAACTGCGCCGCCGTGCGCGCGAGCGCTTCGGCCACCCCCGGGCCGAGCTCGCGTTCGAGGGTCGGCAGCACCGTTTCACGAACCCGAACCCGGGTGTACCGTGGGTCGGCATTGTGGGGGTCGAGCCACGGGTCCAGGCCTTGCGCGGCGCACGCAGCATGTGTCGTGGCGCGCCGAATCTCGAGCAGGGGGCGCAGGATGCGGCATCCGTCCTCGCGCTCGGCCACCGGAGCCATTCCTTGCAGGCTTGTTGCGCCGGAACCGCGGGCAAGCCCGAGTAGCACCGTCTCTGCCTGATCGTCGAGGGTGTGGCCGACCAGAATGGCCGCCGCGCCGACCTCCCGGGCGAGGGCATCGAGCGCTTCGTATCGCGCGTCCCGTGCTGCGGCCTCGGGTCCGCCGCCCGCGCGCACGACAGCCCTGACGACCCGGGCGGACAGGCCGAGGCTCTCTGCCGTGGCCGCGGCGGTCGCAGCGATCTCGGCCGACCCGTCCTGCAGACCGTGGTCGACGGTGACGGCGACGCCCCTGATCCCGCGCTTCGGTGCTTCGAAAGCCGTTGCCGCCGCGAGGGCCAGGGAATCCGCCCCGCCCGACAGCGCCACGATGACCGTTGCGCCCTCGGGAAGAGCCTGGAGGGCAGCTCGCACCGCCCGCCGCACCTCTGCGACGGCCGAATCCAGGCCCGGTCGAACGTCCACGCCGCCACGCTACCGGCCATCCGCCGTCGCTAACTCCTGCAGTTCCCCTGCCATCCACCTCGCCAACATGCGGAACGGCCAATATTGCAGGAGTTACGGTCGCAGACGGCGCGGATCGGCGGTCCGGTGTACGAGTCGGCGGCCTTGCCTCCGCCGCCCGCCGGCTGTGGCTAACTCCTCACATCCGCGCCGCCGCCCCGACCCAACGGCCCGATCGGGCGCAAGCCGTGCCGGATTAGAGGAGTTACCGACGCCGCAGGCACGGGCTCGGGCGGACGAACCCGGCGCACTAGGCTGGTCGGCGGCATCCGTCATCGACAAAGGAGCACAGAGCATGGGCGCGTACGACGCCGTCATCGAGATCCCGCGTGGCAGCCGCGTGAAGTACGAGGTCGACCACGGCACCGGCCGCGTCTTCCTCGACCGCATCCTCTATACCGTCTTCGGTTACCCCGCGAACTACGGCTTCTTCGAGAACACCCTCGGCGAGGACGGCGACCCGCTCGACGTCCTGATCCTGCTCGACCGCGACCTCTACCCCGGCATCCTCGCCAAGGTCCGCCCGGTCGGCGTGCTGAAGATGAGCGATGAGGCAGGCGGCGACGACAAGGTCGTGGCTGTCCTCGCGAAAGACCCGCGGTGGGACCACATCCAGGATGTCGCCGACATCCCCGACTACACGAAGAAAGAGATCGCGCACTTCTTCGAGCACTACAAGGACCTGGAGCCCGGCAAGTGGGTCAAGGTCGACGACTGGGCGGATGCCGCCGAGGCCGAGCGCCTGATCACCGAGGCCGCCGAGCGCTTCGACGCCCACGAGGGCGAGACCCGCACGCAGGGTGAGGGCGAAGCCCCCAACACGCTCTGAGCTCATCACGCGAGCCGCGGTATCCGTCACGGATGCCGCGGCTTCGTGTTTCTCGGGTGGCGGGCCGGCCTAGAAGTAGACGCCGCGGGCTGCCATGAAACCGGACGGGTTGACGGCTGCGCCGTTCACGTAGGTCTCGAAGTGCAGATTGCAGCCGAAGGAGTTTCCGGTGTTTCCGGTGGCAGCGATCGCCTGGCCGGCGCCGACCCACTGGCCGTACCCCACCCAGAAGCCGCCGTCGACGATGTGCGCGTAGCCGGTGCCGATGCCGCCGCCGTGGTCGATCTTGATGTAGTTGCCGTAGCCGCCGTTTCGTCCGACGTAGACCACGCGACCGGCGCCAGCGGCGTAGATCGCTGCGCCGCATCCGGGAGCGAAGTCGTAGCCATAGTGGAAGCTCGAGGAGCAATAGTTCGCGTTGCACACGCTCGAGCGACGTCCATAGCCCGAGGACACGTACCCGGATGACGGGCGGGCCCATCCGCCGCCGGTGACAGCACCACCGTTGCCGCCGCCGTTGGCAGCCTGCTCGCGAGCGATTCGTTCGGCCTCTTCGCGGGCCTTGCGCTCCCGCTCTTCGCGAGCCTTACGTTCTGCTTCCACACCGGCCTGGTAACCGGCGACGGTCTTCGCGGTCTCATCCTTGAGCGCCGCCAGCTGGGCTTGCAGGTTGCCGAGGTGGGTCGTCTGGTTGTCGAGGGCGACCTGCGCTGCCGCGGAAGCCTCTTGGGCCGCGATCATCTTCTGCTCGGCCTCTTGCTGCAGCTTGTCGCGCTCATTGCGCGCCTGCACTGCCTGATCGCTGTAGCTCTGCGCGGCATCCCGGGCCGTGACGGCGTCTTCGTACACCGTCTGGTTGCGCTCGAGGAGCTTGTCCATCGTTCCCAGGCGCGCGAGCAGTTCGTCTGCCCCGACCGCGGATCCCGAGAAGAACAACTGCATCGCGGTGTCGTCGCCGCCGTCGCGGTAGAGCTGCGCGGCGACGCGCCCAGCCTTCTGTGCGGCTTCATCCGCTGCTGCGGCCTGCTCATCAGCCTGCGCCTGCAGGTCATCGGCGCGCTTGGCGGCGTCGAAGTACGCCTGCTGCGCGACATAGAACTCGTCCGAGAGCCGCTGCGCTTCGGCCTGCGTACGCTCGACCTCGGCCGTGAGGCTTTGAATCAGCCCCTCGATGCGGGTGACCTCACGCGACTTGGCGGCTTCGTTCGCCTTCGCGTTCTGGACGTCGTCCCAGCTGGGATATGACTCAGCGAAGGCGGGAGCGAGGCTGAAGGCCGAGGCGCCACCGAACAGGAGGAGTCCGCCGGCAACGCCGATCCCCAGGGCGGAGCGGCGCGAGAGCGCGCGAAGCTCCCGGGGCGTAGGCGCGCAGCCGCACTCCTCAGCGCTCGATTCGAGCTCCACCAGTTCCTCCTGTCACACAGAACGTATTCACACTAACAACATCAGTCACACAAACAACAGGTTTCGCAGCCGAAGTCGCGTTCGGCATCCGGTCACGGCGCCTTCTCGAGCCATGGCTCGCCGGGCGACCCAGTCGGGTGTCGATGCCCGAGCAGCAGGGATGACGGATGCTCCGGACCGGTGTGGATGATCGCCGTACCGCCCCGACGGCGCACGTACCCGGCGGGGAAGCTCCCCGTGACGGGGTTGCGGCTGTGCACCCAACGGCCGCGGACGACGAGTCTCAGCTCCTCGCCCGCGCGGAACCGCGTGGCGTGCTCGCGCAGCTCGATATCGACCGGGATGACCTCGCCCGGGCGAATCGGCACTCGACGCTCGAAGGTGTGGACGGGATGCAGGTCGGTCGTGAGGTCCGGGTCGAGATCGCGGAACCCCACACGCTGCCAGCCATACGACATCCAGGCGCGATCGAAACCGTACGACCCTTCGAACGGCACGACAGCACCCTCCGCTATCTTGCGGACGCCGACGAACAGTGTGAGATCGTCGGCCGCCCGCGCTGAAACGTGCAGGCGCAGCGACATGGGGCCGATGACGTCGAGGGCTTCGGGGATGCGCCACGTCCATTCGAGGCCCGGGCCGTTCATCGCGAAGCCGGTCTGCACCGTCACGCGTGAGGGGCCGTCGCCAAGGCAACCGTCCATGCCGTCGAGGAACAGGCGGCGCATGCGCAGGTCTGCGGGCGGCCACTCGGACTCCGCGGTGACGGCGACCGGGGTCGGTCCGCTTTCGTACACGGCCAGGCGCACCGGGGGAAGTGCGTCCCAGCCGTTGTCGAGGTCGCGGAGGGTGTGATCGAAGAAGCGGGCACGGATGCTGGCGGCATCCGTGCTGTAGTACGTGGCCCACTTGCCGCCGCGATGGGTGTAGAGCCAGCGGCGGGGGCGCTCGGGACGCGCCTGACCCGCCCGTCGGAAGACTTCGAAGGAGCCGCGAGTGTGGAGGTTGTGGTCCGAGAAGCTGCCACACACGAGCACGGGAACGCCGATGCGGTCGATGTCGGGGGTGCGGTCGCGGTACCACTGGTCGCGCGTGGTGTGCCGTGCGAGCTCCCGGCGCAGCGGCGGCGGTGCGACC
>NZ_DBHD01000177.1:1468-4361 GCF_002296025.1 Microbacterium sp. UBA837 | reverse complement strand
GAACAGCGGATCGATCTTCAGCAGCGTGAACCCGTTGTAGAGCATTGCGATGAACAGGATGCCGAGCACCGTCCGCCACACCGCGCCCTCACCGCCGAGGATCGAGGTGCCACCGACGACGATGCCGGCCAGCACCGTGAAGGTCAACGTCGTCGCGATCGCATCGTTCTCGGGAACAGAGGGAGTGCGTGCCAGGTCGATCACTCCCGCAAGCCCGGCGCCGAGGCCCGTGAGCGCAAAGGTCGCGATCCGCACGAGGTTGACCCGGATGCCGGCAAGACGTGCCGCCTCGGCATTGCCGCCCGCCGCATAGACGTACCGTCCGAAGGTTGTGCGCCACAGCACGATCCCGAGGGCTACGACCACCACCAGCGCGATCCAGATCGGCAGCGACATCCCGAGCGGTTCGGTCTTCGCGATCCAGGTGAACTCGGGCACGTCCACGCGGATCTGCCCGATGCCCTCTTTGCCCGCCTGCGAGACGAGCTTCGTCGCGCCGAGGATGATGAAACTCATCGCCAGGGTCGCGATCAGCGGGTTGATCCGCAGGTACGTGCTGATGACGCCGTTGATGATGCCGACGGCAAGGCCCGAGAGCACGCCCGCCAGGATGCCGAACACAGCCCCCTCGGTGCCGCCGACCTTGATGATCACGGTGCCGCAGACGACGGCGGTGAACATATAGGTGGCACCGACCGAGAGGTCGATTCCACCGGCGATCAGCACCAGGGTGCTCGCTGCCGCGATGATCAGGATGCCTGCCTGCCGGTCGAGCACGTTTCCGATGTTCTGGAACGACAAGAACGCGGGGCTCCCGATCGAGAGCGCGATGAAAACGGCAAGGAAGGGAACGACGATCGCGACCGATCGCCACGGTATGCGCGAGAGCACGCTCTGCTGCGCTTGGGTGGGCACGGTGCCGGTGGTCAGGGTCATGATTTCCCACTCATGATCGGATCCGCGAAGGCCGCGGTAAGGACGTTTTCTTCTGTTCTTTCATCGCCCGAGAGCTCCGCGACGATGCGTCCGCTGCGGATGACGAGAATGCGGTGCGCGAGCCCGAGCACCTCTTCCACATCCGATGAGACGACGATTACCCCGATTCCTCGCGAGGCTTCGGCCACGATGAGGTCATAGATCGCGCGGCGCGACCCGACATCCACGCCGCGAGTCGGCTCGTCGGCGATGAGCACGGTGCGGGGGCGCTGCAGGGCACGCGCGAACAGCACCTTCTGCTGGTTGCCGCCCGAGAGGCTCGAGACGTTGCGGCGATCGTCTCCGGCCACGGTGACGCGGTCGAGCATCGCCTTCGCGTCGGCGCGTTCGGCGCGGGTGCGCACCCAGCCCGCGCGGGCGAAGGCAGCGAGGTTCGACAGGGTGACGTTGTCGCGGATCGAGCGGCCGAGCACGAGACCCTGATCCTTGCGCGATTCGGGGATAAGGAACAGGCCCGCGTTGAGCGCCGCGGGCAGCGACGCACCCACAGGGGTGCGCTTCTCGCCGTCACCATTCCCGGGCTCCAGCAGTTCGACCGAGCCGCCGTGGCGACCTGCGGCACCGAAGATGGCGTGCACGATCTCGCTGCGACCGGCACCGACGAGCCCGGCGAGACCTACAATCTCGCCGGGTCTCACCGAGAACGACACTCCACGAACCCCGGGTGCGACCAGATCTGTCACGGTCAAGACCGGATCGCCGACGGTGGGGGCGGGAGGCTGTTCGGGGAACACGGCACCGAGCGTCCGACCGAGCATCGCCTCGATGAGGCTCGCCTCGGTCTCGTCGGCTGCGGGGCCGGTGCGGATGAGACGACCGTCGCGCAGCACGGTGATGTCGTCGGCGAGCTCGAGCACCTCGCTGAGGAAGTGCGAGATGAGAACCACAGTGTGGCCGGATGCCGCGAACTGGCGCACGACGGCGTGCAGCAGGTCGGCATCCGCCCCGACAGCGCTGCCGTCGGCTCGTCCATGATGATGACCGACGCGCCCCGCGCCAGCGCACGCATGATCTCGACCTTCTGCTGGTCGGCCGTTCGCAACGCACCGACCGGTGTGTCCGCGGGAAGGTCGAATCCCGTGCGCTCGCTCAAGGTCCGATACTGAGCCGACAGGCGTTTGCGACCGATGAAGCCGACGCGCCGCGGCTCGCGACCGAGGAAGACGTTCTCGGCGACCGAGAGGGCCGGAACCAGCGCCAGCTCCTGGGCAATCGTCGCGATGCCGTGATCGAGCGCCTCCCGCGGCGATCCGAAGCTCACGCGCTCGCCGTTGACGAGCACCTCGCCCTCGTCGGCGCTGTAGAGGCCGGCGATGATCTTCGCGAGCGTCGACTTGCCCGCGCCGTTCTCGCCGACGAGGGCGTGGACAGTTCCGGGCCGGATCGTCAGGTCGATGTGCCGGAGTACGGGCAGACCGCCGAAGGACTTACCGACGTCCCGCAGCTCGACGGTGAGCTGCGGGACGCCGGCGTCAGCCGGTTGGTGCGGCATGGATCAACCGGGCCACTCGCCGGTGAACTGGTCAACCGTGTCGGGGGTCATGACCCCGTTGTTGGGGAAGTCGGCGAACGGGTCGACATCTCCCATGTCAGTGCCGTCCCGTAGGGCCGCGATCATCGCTTCCATCCCGAGGCGGCCGGTCGTGGCAGGCGCCATGATGACGTCGGAGTAGACGATGCCTTCGGAAATCGCGTCGAGGGCCCACTGCGAGCCGCCGTACCCGACGAGCAGGTAATCGCCGACAGCAGCGCCCGAGTCGCCGATCGCCAGAACTGCACCCTGCAGGCCCTGGTCCGACGTGACGATCGCGTCGATGTCGGGGTTTGCGGTCAGGATGTCGGCTACCGCCGTCTGCGCGGCTGCCGGGTTCCAGAACGTCTCTCCCTCGGCGACGAC
>NZ_DBHD01000177.1:0-1100 GCF_002296025.1 Microbacterium sp. UBA837 | reverse complement strand
CTGACGCTCGAGGTCTTCAGGTCATGCAGGTAGGCGACGTTGCACGGATCCAGGTTCTTCGACGCGCAGGCCTCGACGGTCTGCTCGCCGAGCTTCTGCCCGAGAATCGACGGCACGAACACGATGTTCGACGCGAGACCGGGCAGCTGGGTGGCACCCGAGGTGAAGTCCTCGCCGAGGATCTGGTCGATGTTGACGACGGTGAGCCCGGCATCCATGGCTTCGGCGACCACATCCATGATCGCGGGGCCATAGATGGGCTGGACGATCATGCCGTCGTAGTCCCCCGAGGCGATGACGTCCTCGATGAGCGTGGCCTGCGTCGCCGGATCGAGGTTTCCATCGAAGACCGTGATCTCGGCATTGTTGGCCTCAGCGACCTCCTGCGCCGCCGCCAGCATCGGCTCGTCGTACGTGTTCGCCACCGCGAACGAGATGTAGGCGATCTGCAACGGCTCGTCGGTGGGCGCCGAGGTCTCGCCCGAGCCCGATGCGTCGGTGGTCCCCGACGAGCACGCGGCGAGGGCCAGTGCGGCGACGGCGATCCCCGCGCCGGCGAGAATCCCCCTTCGCCGTGGGACAGCTGTACTGAGTGGCATGACTTCTCCTGTGAAATCGGTACACGGTGGGCAGCCGCGCGACCTTCTTGCGAAAGCCGGCCTGGACAGTGTTCAGTGCTGGCGTACACTCTGCCGTGTTGCCACACTTAACGCAAGGGTTCTGATCGGCAGGTCCGCGACCGTGACCAATCCGTTGCCGGCGAGGTGAGTCACAGCCCCCAGCCGGTGGGCGGCTCGAGGAGTCCGGGCGCAAAGTGCCAATACTCGCGCAGGTGACGAACGAGCCCAGCGTCGTCGAACTCCAAGAAGAACTCCCCCGCGAGCGTCACCTCCGCACCCTCGTTGCGAAGCGTGACCCACCATTCTGCGGCCGCGTGAGTGCCGGTCACCACGGCTTTCCCCACCCGGAAGCGGATGTCGGATTGCGTCGCCGTCACACTCGACCAATAGCGATGCACCCCCTCGCGGCCGCGATACGGCTCCTCGTAGGGCTGCTCTCGGTATGTCGCATCTTCCGTGAACAGCGCAGCCGCGGCATCC
>NZ_DBHD01000183.1:0-4768 GCF_002296025.1 Microbacterium sp. UBA837 | reverse complement strand
CTCGAAGAGGTCTACGCCGAGAACCCCGACCTGATCGCCTACGCGGGCTGATCAGAAACACGCAAGGAGAATCCATCGTGACCGAACCCACCGCATCCGGTTCAGTACTCACGACGGGCTCTGCCGAGACCGGTGCCCAGGGCGAGTCCCTGGGCACCGGCCTGCAGATCTCCGGACTGAACAAGGTCTTCACCACCGGAAGAAAGACCGTCACGGCGCTGCAAGACGCCAACCTTCACACTGAGCAGGGAACCTTCCTCTCCCTCCTCGGACCATCAGGATGCGGAAAGTCGACAATCCTGCGCATCCTCGCCGGTCTCGAACAGCCCACCAGCGGCACAACCCGCGTGGATGGGAAGAGCCCGAAGGAACTGCGCAAAGAGAACAAGCTCGGCATCGCCTTCCAGGATTCGGCGCTGCTGCCTTGGCGCAGCGTGCTCTCGAACATCCGGCTCCCCTTCGAGATCGCGGGAGCCTCGGTCGACAAGGCTTACGTCGACGAGATGATCGCCCTGGTCGGCCTCAAGGGCTTCGAGAAGGCCAAGCCGGCGCAACTGTCGGGTGGCATGCGCCAGCGCGTGTCGATCGCGCGGTCGCTGATCATGAAGCCCGAGGTCCTGCTCTTCGACGAGCCCTTCGGTGCCCTCGATGACATGACCCGGCAGAAGCTCAACCTCGAGCTGCTGCGCATCTGGACCGAGAAGCCTGCGACCACGCTCCTCGTGACCCACGGTATCTCGGAGGCCATCTTCCTCTCCGACCAGGTTGCGGTCATGAGCCCGCGGCCCGGTCGGGTCAAGGAGGTCATGACCATCGATCTTCCCCGTCCCCGCACGCCCGAGATGATGCGCACCCCTGAGTTCCACGCGTATGTCGACCAGGCATCCGAGTTGCTGTTCGGTGCCGGAGGAGCAGCGGCGGATGACCACTGAGAACCCCACGCGCGGGCGCGCGATCGAGTGGGAGGACTTCCGTCTTCCCCCGTGGCTGATCGGGGTCATCGGTGGCATCGGCATCATCCTGCTGTGGTGGATACTGGCAGCCACCGTGTTCTCCAACGTCGGTCCCTCGGGTGCCAGCGCGATTCCCACGCCGTTCCAGGTCATCCAGGTCATGATCGAGACAGGCCCGCAGTACTACCTCAACAACTTCGCCGTCACCCTCGCCGAGGCCGGCGTCGGCTACCTGTGGGGCAACGGACTCGCCCTGCTGCTGTCGGCGTTCGTGCTCCTCGTGCCGCGGCTCGAGGGTGTCGCGATGCAGCTCGCGATCCTCACGTACTGCATCCCGATCGTTGCGATCGGCATGCTCGCGGTCATCGTCATCACCCCTCCCAAGGTCGGTGAGCCCAGTGGCACGGCCATCCTTCTCGCTGCGCTGTCGGTGTTCTTCACGACGGTCGTCGGCGCGCTTCTGGGCCTGAAGTCAGCAGACAAGTCGAGCCTTGACCTGGTCACGGTGTACGGCGGATCGAAGCTCACCCAACTCGTGAAAGTGCGGCTGATCGCGGCGCTCCCGGCCACGCTGAGCGCCCTGCAGATCGCGGTGCCCGCCGCGTTCCTCGGTGCGGTGCTCGGTGAATTCTTCGGCAAGATCGAGGTCGGCGTGGGTCTCGCGATGATCCTCGCCCAGCAGGCCTCGAACGGACCGCAGGTGTGGGCGCTGGCGCTTCTGAGCGGCGGCGTCGCGCTTCTCGGGTTCGCGCTCGTCGGGTGGATCGCCAAGGCGATCGCCCCCTGGTCGAAGGGACGTTGACGATGGCTCTGCAGACCCCCTCCCTCGCGACCGGCACCACGCAGTTCGCGGAGATGAACGCGCTCAGCCAGAAGCTGCGCGCCCAGTCCACCCGCGCCGTGCTGCGGGCACTCGGTTGGTCAACCCTCACCTTCGTGCTCACGATCGTCGCCGTCCTGGTCATCTGGGTCGGACTGCTGTGGGCCTTGCAGCTCTCGCCCCTGATCGCCAAGGGCCCCGTCGACGTCTGGAACTGGCTGTTCACCGTTCCGGCAGCTGAGGCGAACCGGGCGATGCTCATGGGCAACCTCGCGGTCACCCTCGGGGATGCCGCGATCGGATTCGTCGCGGGCCTCGTCGTCGCCCTCGTCGCGGCGATCGCGTTCGAACTCAACAAAGGCATCGAGCACGCCCTCATGCCGGTCGCGATGCTGCTGCGGTCGGTGCCGCTGATCGCGATGGCTCCGGTCATCATCCTGATCTTCGGTCGCGACTTCTGGACGGTGGCCGTCATCGGTGGCATCGTCGTGCTCTTCCCCGCTCTCGTGAACATCTCGTTCGGTCTCAAGTCCGCGCCGCCGATGATGAACGACCTCGTCGATGTCTACGGCGGGGGTGCGTTCACGAAGCTGCGCAAGGTGGCGTTCCCCTCCTCACTTCCCGCCTTCTTCGCCGCGGTGCGCATCTCGGTACCCGGTGCCATCACCGGGGCGCTGCTTGCCGAATGGCTCGCAGTCGGCGGCGGTATCGGCGGATCGATCGGCGGATTCATCCCGCAGGCGCAGTTCGCGGCACTCTGGGCATCCGTCGTGGCGGTCACCGCCGCATCGCTCGTGCTCTACAACCTCATCCAGATCGTCGAGGATGTCGTGCTGGCACGCATGGCGATGCACCCGCAGAAGGGCATCTGAGCGGACCATGGCACAACCCGAGCTGGCGAGCTTTGCCCGCGGGCTTCCGAAGGCCGAGCTGCACCTTCACCTCGAGGGGACGCTCGAGCCGGACATGATGTTCGCGCTTGCGCAGCGCAACGGTCTGACCCTGCCCTACAGCGATGTCGCAGCCGTGAAGTCTGCGTACGACTTCACCGATCTGACGAGCTTTCTCGCGGTGTACTACCCCGCGATGGCGGTGCTGCAGACTGCCGACGACTTCCATGACCTCGCCTGGGCGTACCTGCTGAAAGCGAAGGAGCAGGGCGTCGTGCACGCCGAGCTGTTCTTCGATCCGCAGGCTCACACCGGGCGGGGAGTTCCCTTCGGGACAGTGATCGGCGGCTATCGGCGCGCGATCGTGCGGGCTCAAGCAGAGCTCGGCATCTCGGCGGAGTTGATCTTGTGCTTCCTGCGCGATCTCTCGGCAGAACACGCGATGTCGACACTGCTGGAGGCCCTGCCCTACCGGCACTGGATCATCGGGGTAGGCCTTGACTCCGATGAGCGCGACAATCCTCCGGCGAAGTTCGCGGCAGTGTTCGAGCGGGCTCGCGCCGAAGGGTTCCTGGTCACGATGCACTGCGACATCGACCAGCCCGGGTCTATCGAGCACATCCGTCAGGCGCTGGAGTTCGGCGTCGATCGCATCGACCATGGCACCAACATCGTCGAAGACCCCGCGCTGGTCGCGACAGTGCTCGAGCGCGGCATCGGGCTCACCTGCTGCCCCGTATCGAACTCCTTCGTCACCGAGCAGATGAAATCCGACGAGATCGTCTCGCTGCTGCGCGCCGGGGTCCGGGTGACGATCAACTCCGACGACCCCGCCTACTTCGGCGGTTACGTCGGCGACAACTACGTGGCACTTGCCGAGCAGGCCGGGCTTGCGGCATCCGATCTGGTGGACCTTGCGCGCAACTCGTTCCACGCCTCGTGGCTGACCCCCGCGCGCCGGGCCGCCTACCTCGCGCAGGTCGACGAGTACGCCCGCGCCGGAGGGGTACGCTCGGCCGCATGAGCGTGCCCGACGGTCTCGACGAGCGTGCCGCAGGCGCTCGCCTGGGAAGCCACATCCGGATGCTGCGCAAGACCCGCGGGCTGACTCTGGTGCAGCTGGCCGAGCGCACCGAACTCTCGCATCCCTTCCTCAGCCAGCTGGAGCGAGGGCTCGCGCAACCGAGCCTGGGGTCGCTTCGGCGTATCGCGATCGCGCTCGAGACCAGTCCGATCGAGCTCATCGCCGCCGCAGACGCGCCCGAGGAGTCCGGCTCGTTCGTCGAGGTCAGCCGCCCCGGTGAGGGAGAGATCCCCGACGGGTTCGCGTCGGGAACGGCACGGATGCTGGCACAGCGCGCGCGCACGTTCCACCCGATGGAGGTCGTCTCCGACAGCCTCGAACCGGGCGAGCGATTCGTCCACGCCGAAGACGAGTTCCTCTACGTGATCGAGGGGCACGTGCGCATCGAACTGGGCGATCAGACGTGCGATCTGGACCCGGGAGCATCTGTCTACTACACCGGCGGCACCACGCACCGGTGGTGGTCGGCGGACGGGCAGCCCTACCGGCTCCTCGTCGTCAAGCAGGTCCCTGGGCGTACGGCTCCGCGGGCATCGGAAGAGGAAAGCGCGTGATCTCATACGTCGACTACCTGCGGCTCTTGCCCAAGACCGAGTTGCACTGTCACTTCGCGTCGACGATGAGCTCCGAACTGTTCATCGAGCTTGCCGCGAAGCACGGTGTCGAGCTGCCCACGACAGACCCCGATGAGCTGTTCGATTTCGCGCACCTCGTCGATTTTCTGGTCGCATTCCGTTTCGCGCATGATGTGCTGCGGGACCCCGACGACTTCGAACGCGTGGCGTACGACGGTGTCGCTTCGGCCGTCGCCGACGGCAACCTTCGGTACCGTGAGTACTACGTCAATCCGCAGTACTTCGCCGAGCGCGGTCTCTCCTACACGGACGTCATCGACCCGATCATCGCGGGGCTGGCACGGGCCGAGAAGGACTTCGGCGTCGGATTCCGGGTCGTCGTGGCGATCAACCGGCGGGCTGACGCGGCATCCGCCGTCGATCTCGTGCGCGAGATGATCGCGCAT
>NZ_DBHD01000022.1:0-61817 GCF_002296025.1 Microbacterium sp. UBA837 | reverse complement strand
ACCCGAAGAACCCGGTCGTATCCACGCAGCGTCAGACTGCCCCGGGCCAGTGCAGCATCGAGAGGAGCGCGAACCCCGGGCGGAAGCGCCCCAGCGCCGGAGCGCAGCCACGTGCCCGGCACGTCGGCATTTCGCCGCCACGGCGTATCCGAGAGGCGGCGCGCGGCCCGGTTGCGGGCGTCGACCACGAGGGCTCGAGCCCGAGTCGAGTCCAGGGCTCCCCGCGCCTCGGGCACACGGCCGACCCGCAGCAGGGTCAACTCGATGTCGACGCGATCAAGAAGCGGGCCAGACAGCCGGTTTTGGTAGCGCCTGATCGCCTGCGACGGGCACTCGCACACGGCATCCCGAAGCCCCCGGTTTCCACACGGGCACGGGTTGGTAGCCAGCACCAGCTGAAAGCGTGCGGGAAAAGACGCCGTGTATCCGGCCCGATGAACGGTGATGCGCCCGGACTCGAGAGGTTGCCGCAGCGCATCGAGCACCGTGGTGGCGAACTCTGCAGCCTCGTCCAGGAACAGCACGCCCTCGCTGGCGCGGACGATCGCGCCCGGGCGCGGAGCCCGGGTGCCGCCGCCGACAAGGGCTGCAGCACTCGCACTGTGGTGCGGCGCTTCGAACGGCGGGATGCGGGAGAGATGGGTGACAGCGCTCCCCGAGAGCGAACGGATGGATGCCGCAGAAAGGGCAGCGTTATCATCCAACGGCGGCAGAATCCCGGGGAGCCGTCGGGCGAGCATCGTCTTGCCGGCGCCCGGCGGACCGGTCATCAGCAGATGGTGCCCACCAGCCGCCGCTACAAGGACCGCGGCAACCGCCTCGTCTTGGCCGACGACGTCGGCAAGGTCCAGCGTCTCCTCGGCCGCGTCGCCGTCAGCAGACGCGTCGACGGGATCGGCCGCGGGAAGTCGCGCGTCGATCCCGTGGCGTGACAACACATCGCCGAGACTCGTCGCACCGACAACCGTGATTCCGGGCACAAGCGCTGCCTCGTCTTCACTGGCTCGCGGCACGACAACGGTCTCGAGCCCCGCGCGAGCGGCAGCCATAACCGCGGGAAGGATGCCGGGGACCGGACGCAATCTGCCGTCGAGGCCGAGTTCGCCGATATGCGCAGTGCGGATCAGCGCGTCTGCCGAAATCGGCAGTTGCGTGGCAAGGGCAGCGACAGCGATCGCGAGATCGAACCCGGAGCCGTGTTTGGGAAGGCTTGCGGGCGAGAGATTGACAGTCAGGCGCCTGCTGGGAAGCGGCACATCGCTGTTGGCGCAGGCGTTGCGTACGCGTTGAGATGACTCTCCCAGCGCCCGGTCGGCAAGTCCGATGATGCGAAAGTCAGGCAGCTGATCGGAAAGGTCGGCCTCGACCTCGACGGCGACCCCCTCGATTCCCACCAGCGAAATCGCCCACGTTCGGGCCAGGCTCACGCGAGGTCTCGCAGGTGCTCGATCCGCAGGGGCGCCGTCGGGTCGCCGGTGATGGCGAGCCCGTCGACGCGCAAGCGACGGCTGCCCGCCGAATCACGGTGGGTGGTGCGCCACTCCCGCGCCAGCTGGTGCAGACGATGGAGCTTTCGGCCATCGATCGCCTCGAACGGATGCCCGAAAGCGGCAGAGCGTCGCGTCTTGACTTCGACGATGGCGACAGTGTCGGCGTCGGCAACGACGAGGTCGATCTCACCCGCCCGGCAACGCCAGTTGCGATCGAGGATCTCGAAGCCTCGTGCCCGAAAGTAGGCCTCGGCGGCCTCTTCGCCCGCTCTGCCGAGCTCGTCTTTGCGTGCCATATCTCCAGCGTCGCCGCACACGGATCGGCGAGCGCGAGGTCGAGGCAAGAAACGAAGAAGCTGGGGAATGAACCCCCTGGGGAGGAAAGACGCTCAGCTGTCGAGCGTGAGCTCGTCGGGCAACTGGAAGTCGCCGCGCTGGAGTTCCTCGACGTTGACGTCCTTGAAGGTGAGCACGCGCACGGACTTCACGAATCGATCCGCGCGGTAAATGTCCCACACCCACACGTCGTTCATCGTGATCTCGAAGTAGAAGTCGTGCTCCGTGTCCCGGCGAACGACATTGACATCGTTGGCGAGGTAGAAGCGTCGCTCCGTCTCGATCACGTACTGGAACTGGTGTACGACGTCCCGGTACTCGCGATACAGCGCCAGTTCCAGTTCGCGGTCGTAGTCCTCGAAGACCTCGTCATCCATGGTGCTTTCATCCTAGTTCCCGGGATGCGGCAAGCGACCACGGCCAGGCTCCTCCTGGGGCACCTCAGAAGAGCGTCGGAGCTCCAGCGAAGGCCCACGACACCCGATGGTGATCGCTCACCCCGTGCTCGAGGATCGCAGCACGGTGCTCGGGACTCGCGTACCCCTTGTTGCGAACCCACTGGTAGGCGGGCAGGTCGTCGTGGAGACCGACCATGAGGTCGTCTCGGGCGACCTTCGCAATGACGGATGCCGCAGCAGCGCCCGCGCAGTCGCGATCGGCCTTGATCACGGGGCGGACCGTGAGTCGGGGCCCGGCTGCCCGCGAGATGTAGTCGTGGTTCCCGTCGAGGATCACGATCGCGCGCGACAGGTCCACGCCGTGGGCCGTGAGCTCCGCCAGCGCGCGCCTGGCCGCGAGCCCGAGCGCGGGAAGGATGCCGATCTCATCGATCTCGGCCGAGCTCGCCCACCCGACAGCACTGTCGACGACCCAACCAGCGGCGCGTCGAGCCAGCTCCGCACGGCGCGGTTCGGGAATCAGCTTCGAGTCGCGCAACCCCTCGGGAACGCGGCGGCGAGACAGCGCAGCATCTGTCACGGTAGCCCCGACAGCAACCGGCCCTGCAAGAGCGCCGCGACCGACCTCGTCGCACGAGATGACGAGGTCGTACTCGCGCAGCAGCTTCCGCTCCAGGGTGAGGCGCGGGACCGCTCGCGATGCGTTCGTCATCGAGCGTCGGCTCCCTCGCCCGAGGGAACCCCGGCGAAGACCTCACTGTGCGGGTCCAGGAGTCCCCACCGAGCAATCGGCCACGTAATCACGAATGCGCGACCGACGACGTTCTCCATCGGCACGAACCCAGAACCTGGTTGGTCCTGGTTGAATCGAGAATCCTTCGAGTGGTCACGGTTGTCGCCGAGGACCCAGAGGCTCCCGTCGGGAACGACGACATCGAACGGCACAGGATCCGGCGCGCTCTGGCCCGGGTCGAGCTTGACGTATGCCGACTCGTCGATCGGCACGTCGTTGATCGTGATCTGGCCGAGCGCGTTGCAGCACACGACGTGGTCACCGGGGACCCCGATGACCCGCTTGATGAGGTGGTCTTCGGAGTCCGAGACCGAGAGACCGACCAGCGTGAGCAGCCAATCGATGCCCTCGACGAACGGAGACTGTGCCGGGCGCACGCTCGGGGGAAGCCATCCACCCGGGTCCTGGAACACGACGATGTCACCGCGCTGGTACCCGTTCCATCGCGGCGTGAGCTCGTCGACGAGGATGCGGTCGTCGACCTGAAGCGTGTTCTCCATGGAGCTCGACGGGATGTAGAACGAACGGACCAGGAACGTCTTCACCAGAGCCGAAACGACGACGGCGATCAGGATGATGACGAGCACATCGCGCAGGAACACCCAGCCGCCGCGCCGGCCTCCCTCTCGACGCCGCTGCGACCGTGTCACGGGCTCAGCGGGTGCCTCGGCGTCGGAAGTCATGCAGCGATCCAATCCGTCCGCCGTGCTGCGGACGCTCAGATAAGGGTGTCACACGATGGGGCTCCCGGGTGGCGGGCAACACCCAGGGAAGACACGTGTGCCCCGACACCGAGGGGTACCGGGGCACACGTGGAGAGGTGCGGACTCAGTTGTCGCGCTTCTCCTTGATCTTTGCCTTCTTGCCGCGGAGCTCGCGGAGGTAGTAGAGCTTCGCTCGACGCACGTCACCGCGGGTGACGAGCTCGATCTTGTCGATGATCGGGCTGTGCACGGGGAAGGTACGCTCGACGCCCACCTGGAAGCTGATCTTGCGGACGGTGAAGGTCTCGCGCACGCCGTCGCCGGAGCGACCGAGCACGACACCCTGGAAGACCTGGACGCGCGAGCGGCTTCCTTCGACGATGTTCACGTGCACCTTGACGGTGTCGCCGGGGCCGAAAGCGGGGATGTCGCTGCGCAGGGAGGCTGCGTCGACGATATCGAGGGTCTGCATGATCGCTACTCTCTGCGGCCGCCACAGGTCGGTCGCGGGTGGATAGAAAAGGATGAGGCGTGCCGAACCGCGGTCAGGACCGGCGGTGGATTCCCCTGAGGCAGAATCCGTCAAGGCACAAACAGCTATTCTGCCACGACAGCCGCCGCGAACAAAACCGTCAGGAGCCGCGCTGCTGCTCGGTGATGACGATGACCTCGGGGTCCTCGCGGCGCGGCGGAGTCGACGGCGAGGGCGGGATGTATGACACTCCAGACGCGCTACGCAGCGTAGACAGGCCCGGACGTGCTTCGCGCCACAGCTGCCAGAGCATCAGCCAGAAGAGCGAAAGCCCGACGGCGACCGTCAGCAGGAAGACGGGGAACCACCACGCTGCGACGAAGAAGCCCAGCGCGATGGTGAGGGCGTGCCACACCGTGAATCCTGCGACATCCCACCACGACACCGCTCGCTCAGACCGGGCGGTCGGACGCGCGCGGACCAAGAGCGTGAGCACGAGCTGGCCGATGAGTACCGAGGGAATGGCCATGAGCAAGACCCACAGCAACGCCCACGCGCCGGCGTTGAATGCGATCCAGCCGACGAAGAGCCACAACGGCAGCACGAAGGCGGCGGGGATCATCCAGCCGTAATACGCGCGTCGCAGCCACATGCTTCGATGCTACGCCCGGCTCTGGGCCGCGGCATCCGGGGCGCGCGATGCGAGGCATCCTCACAGCCGATCGATAGTAGATCGGACAGAATGGATCGGTCGAGAGGAAACTGATGATCGAGTTGCGCACCCCTGCCGAGATTGAGGCGATGAAACCGGCGGGTCGCTTCGTCGCCGAAGTGCTCGCGACCCTGCGCGATGAGACCCGCGTCGGCACGAACCTCCTCGACATCGACCGCCGAGCGCACGAAATGATCCGCAAGGCGGGCGCCGAGTCGTGCTACATCGACTACCACCCGTCCTTCGGGGCGAGTCCTTTCGGCAAGGTCATCTGCACGTCGATCAATGACGCCGTGCTCCATGGACTTCCCTTCGACTACGCCATCCGAGACGGTGACCTCGTGACGCTCGATTTCGCCGTATCGGTCGACGGCTGGGTCGCCGACTCCGCGGTGTCTTTCGTGGTGGGCACGCCGCGTGACGAGGACCTCGTCCTCATCGACACGACCGAGCGCGCCTTGGACGCCGCGATCGGTGCGGCTGTCGTCGGGAACCGCATCGGCGACATCTCGGCAGCCATCGCCGCCGTCGCTCACGGCGAGGGCCTTTCGATCAACACGGATTTCGGCGGTCATGGCGTGGGGCGCGAGATGCACGGGGACCCGCACGTCCCCAACGATGGCAAACCACACCGGGGCTACCCCCTGCGCGCCGGACTCGTGCTGGCACTCGAACCCTGGTTCTTGCAGTCGACGGACCAGCTGCGAACGGATGCCGACGGCTGGACGCTACGCAGCGCGGACGGCTCGCGCGGGGCTCACTCCGAGCACACGATCGCGATCACGGAGGATGGCCCCGTCATCCTCACCGACCGGAGCTTCCTCGGCGTCAGCTGAGTAGCGACTGCACTCGCGGTCAAGACCCGTCGGAGGCACCGACGCGGTGCACCCGCACGTTGTTCGTCGACCCCGGCGTCCCCGGGGGCGCCCCTGCGGTCATGATCACGACGTCGCCGGGAACCGCCCGACCGGCCTCGATGAGCACCCGGTCGAGCAGTTCGATGAGCCCGTCGGTCGAGGTGGCCCGCGCGACCAGGAACGGCTCCACGCCCCAGCTGAGCGCCAGACGGGACCGGGTTCCCGGCAGATCGGTGAAAGCGAGGATCGGCACGCGGTGGCGAAGCCGCGCCATACGACGGGCTGAGTCGCCGGACTGACTGAACACGCACACGAATTTCGCGTCGACGAAGTCGGCGATCGTCGCGGCAGCGAGGGTCAGAGCGCCGCCCTGCGTCCGAGGCTTCGTGCCGAGCTGAGGTACGCGCTCGAGCCCGGTCTCCTCGGTTGATCTGACGATCCGCGCCATCGTCTCGACCACTGTGACGGGATGCGCACCGACGCTCGTCTCGCCCGAGAGCATCACAGCGTCAGCACCGTCGAGCACGGCGTTGGCGACATCCGAGGTTTCGGCGCGGGTCGGCACCGGATTCTCGATCATCGATTCGAGCATCTGGGTCGCAACGATCACCGGCTTCGCCCAGCGTCGTGCCAGTTCGATCGCCCGCTTCTGCACGATCGGCACGGTTTCCAGCGGCAACTCCACGCCGAGATCGCCCCGCGCGATCATGACACCGTCGAACGCGTCGATGATCTCCTGCAGGTGCTCGACGGCCTCCGGCTTCTCGATCTTCGCGATGATCGGGATGCGGCGATTCTCCTCGGCCATGATGATCCGGGCCCGCTGCGCGTCCTTGGGCGAACGCACGAACGAGAGCGCGATCATGTCGACACCGAGCGCCAGCGCCCAGCGCAGGTCGGCTTCGTCCTTCGCGCTCAGCGCGGGTGCACTGACTGCCACGGCGGGAAGGTTGATTCCCTTGTTGTTCGAGACCGCTCCCCCGACGACGACCTCGGTGCGGACCCGGACGCCGTCGGTATCGAGCACTCGCAGGCGCACCTTGCCGTCGTCGATGAGCAGCGTGTCGCCGGCGACGACATCCGAGGCCAGCTGCGGGAACGTGGTCCCGCAGATCTCGCGCGTCCCCTCGACGTCTTCGGTGGTGATCGTGAAGATGTCGCCTGGCTCGAGGTGGTGCGGGCCGTCTGCGAAGCGTCCGAGCCGGATCTTCGGCCCCTGCAGATCCGCGAGGATGCCGACCGCACGCCCCGTGGCGTCAGCCGCGCGGCGCACGTTGGCGTACGACCGCTCGTGAATGTCCCACTCGCCGTGGCTCATGTTCAGCCGCGCGACATCCATCCCCGCGCGAACGAGAGCCTCGATCTGGTCGTATGAGGATGTTGCTGGTCCCAGGGTGGCGACGATCTTGGCGCGGCGCATGGCAACGGTCCCTTCAGCGGGTGACGGACTCTCAGTCTGTCGCGCTGAACCGGCCGGCGGGTTTCTCGCATGTGACAAGTCGGTGACTCCCCACGCTGGCGGAGGGCCGCCTCAGCGGCGCCCGCTCACTCCGGTAGCAGATCAGGGCGGCGCGTCCGGGTGCGCTCGATCTGTTGTTCTGCGCGCCACTGCGCAATCGCACCGTGATTGCCGCTGAGCAGGATGTCGGGCACGGCGCGATCTCGCCAAACGGCGGGCTTCGTGTACGACGGATACTCCAGGAGCCCATTTTCGTGGGACTCCTCGACGATGCTCGCCGGGTTGCCGACCATCCCAGGAATGAGGCGTCCGACGGCTTCGATCATCGCCATGGCCGCCACTTCGCCCCCGTTGAGAACGTAGTCACCGAGGCTTATGAGGCGAACCGAGCCGCGCGCGGAGGCCTCCTCGAACACGCGCTCGTCGATGCCCTCGTACCGTCCGCACCCGAAGACGAGGTGCTCCTCGAGAGCGAGCTCACGCGCGGTCGACTGGCGGAACAGTTCCCCAGCCGGCGACGGGAACACGATCGTCGGCCGAGGTGACGCATCGACTGGAGCGAGTTCGTCCAGCGCCTCGCCCCAGGGTTCGGGCTTCATGACCATCCCGGCACCGCCCCCGTAGGGCGTGTCATCGACGGTGCGGTGACGGTCATGCGTCCACTGACGCAGATCGTGAACGCGGACATCGAGGAGGCCACGCTCGCGAGCCTTGCCGATCAGCGAAACCTCGAGGACGTCGAAGAACCCGGGGAAGATCGTGACGACGTCGATCCGCACGTCAGTTCCCGTCGGTGTCGGCAGCCGGGTCCTCGGGGGAATCGTCAGAGGATGCGGCGGGTTCGGGATCCTCGTCGACGAGCTCCTCGAACAGGCCAGCCGGCGGCGTGACGACGACATACCCCGCAGCGGGATCGACCACCGGAACGATCGCCTTGACGAAGGGCACGAGCACTTCGCTCTCGGCCTCGGTGCGCACGATCAGCAGGTCCTGCGCCGGCAGATGCTCAACGCGGATAACGCGGCCGACGGAGGCGTCACCGCGGCGGACGTCGAGGCCGACGAGCTGGTGATCGAACCAGGCATCCTCTTCCTCGGATGCCGCGTCGGCTGCCTCATCGACCCAGAGGATGGCACGCACGAGGCTCTCTGCGGCGGTCCGATCATCGACACCTTCGAAGAAGGCGACGGGGTGGGAGTTCATCCAGCGGAACTCCCGAACGGTCAACGGCTTGCCGTGCCAGGG
Source organism: Microbacterium sp. UBA837 (assembly GCF_002296025.1). Taxonomy (NCBI): domain Bacteria; kingdom Bacillati; phylum Actinomycetota; class Actinomycetes; order Micrococcales; family Microbacteriaceae; genus Microbacterium; species Microbacterium sp. UBA837. Next base: position 53,351 of record NZ_DBHD01000022.1, on the reverse strand, counting down.
CGAGGTGTCGGGAACCTGGAGGGTGAACGTCGCTCCCGGGACAAATCGGCCGTCGGGGTTATCGGTGTAGAGCTCAAGTTTCAGTGCACCCTTCAGCCCGTGCGCCTTCACCAGGCGTCCGACCCGAAGCTGGGTTCCTGCCGAAGGGGGCGGCGCCGGACGCCCGTCCGAATCGACCACGTCAGTCGTCCGCGACGTCAACCCGCACGCGGCGCCCGTCGGCCAGGGCCGAGATCAGGGTGCGGATAGCTTTGGCCGTGCGACCGCCGCGCCCGATGACGCGTCCTCGGTCGTCGGGGTGCACGTGCACCTCGAGCACCTCACCACGTGAGGACTCCGACGAAAGGATACGCACGTCATCCGGGTTGTCGACGATTCCCTTGACGACGTGTTCGAGCGCGGCGGCGAGCACGGATCAGGCTTCTGCGGTCTCGGCCGACTCAGCGGCCTCGGGTGCAGCGTCGGCGTCGGCGTCGGCCGCGGGGGCCTCCTCAGCCTTCTTCTCAGCCTTGGGCTTGATGACCGACTTCTTGGCCGAGTCGGCCTCGAAGGCCTCCTTGGTCTCTGCAGTCTTCAGGGTCGAGGTGGCGTTCTTGTCGCCCTTGAAGGTTCCCCAGTCGCCGGTGATCTTGAGGATGGCACGCACCTGCTCGGTGGGCTGAGCGCCCACGCTCAGCCAGTACTGGGCGCGAGCAGAGTCGACCTCGATGAACGAGGGCTCCTCGGTCGGGTGGTACTTGCCGATCTCTTCGATGACGCGCCCGTCACGCTTGGTGCGCGAGTCTGCGACGACGATGCGGTAGTACGGGGCACGGATCTTACCGAGCCGCTTGAGGCGGATCTTGACAGCCACGATTCTCCTGTGTGGTGGATTCGAACGAACTGATCGCCTGGAGCGTGGGGTGCACACCCGGCGGAAGCTCAGGGGGTGGACGCGCTGGATAGAGGGTCGAGCGCGGTCCGACCCTCTATTCTGCCAGATCCGACCGGATGCCGAGAACCGCGCCGATTGTCGTCCGATGTCGACACACGTCGCCGGTAGCGTGTGAGCCGTGACACGACAAGAGACTGCCCCAGGCGGAGGTGCAGCGTGACGAAGTGGCTCTATCTGATCGGTGCGATCGTGCTGGAGGTGGGCGGCACTCTCTCGCTTCGCCTTTCGGTCGACTCGGCTATCTGGTTCGTCGGCGTCGGGATCGGTTACGTGGGAGCTTTTGCCTGCCTCACGCTCCTGCTGCGGGCCGGTGCGCCCATCGGCCTGACATACGGAGTGTGGGCGGCCTCCGGAGTCGCGCTGACGGCAGTGCTCGCATCGGTGCTGTTCGGGGATCCATTGACGTGGCTCATGAGCCTCGGCATCGTCGTGGTCGTCGCCGGGGTGTTTCTCGTGGAGTTCGGAGCCGGGGCTGCACGCACGGTACCGCGACGGGCGGCGAGTGATCCGGAGGACGCACAGTGATGTGGGTGTACCTCGTGGGCGCCATCGTCTTCGAAGTCACCGGCACGATGTCCCTCCGGGCATCGGAGGGCTTTCGGCGCACCGTCTGGATCGCGCCGGTCATCGCGTCATACGTCATCGCCTTCACACTGCTGTTCCTGTGTCTTGCCGAGGGGATGCCTGTCGGCGTGGCCTACGGAATCTGGTCGGCTACCGGTGTCGCGTTGACGGCGGTGTTGGCGAAGATTCTGTTCGATGAGCCGTTCACCTGGCTGATGGGCTTGGGGGTCGTGGCGATCGCCGGAGGCGTCCTGCTCATCGAGATCGGCGCTTCCTGATCGTCGATGCACCGGGCCGCAATGGGCGCCCGGTGACACGACGCATGCGAAACTGACGCCATGACGCTCGGCTTTGCGACATCCGCTCGCTCCTCCGTCGGTCTCGAGTGGGAGATCATGCTCGCCGACCGCGGCACGGGTGACCTTGTCGGTCGCGCTCCCGAGATCCTCGACGAGCTCGCGCCAGCAATCGAGCTCGAACGCTTTTCGCTCACGAGCGAGCTGCTCACGAACACGGTCGAGGTGACCAGCGGAATCGGCGCGACAGTGGCCGCCGCCGCCGAAGACATGGTGGACGGCATCCGTGCACTCCGGACGGCGACCGAGCCGCGGGACCTCGACCTGATGTGCGCCGGATCGCACCCCTTCGCGCAGTGGTACGACCAGGAGGTCACCGACAAGACTCGGTACCAGGCGCTCATCGAGCGAACCCAGTGGTGGGGCCGGAACATGATGATCTGGGGCATCCACATCCATGTGGGTGTCGAGGACGTCAACAAGGTCATGCCGCTCATCCGCGCCCTATCGACGTATCTCCCCCACCTTCAGGCGCTGTCGGCGTCGAGTCCTTTCTGGGCTGGCGACCGCACCGGCTACGCGTCGAACCGGGCGCTCGTCTTCCAGCAACTGCCCACCGCGGGACTGCCCTGGCTGCTCGATGACTGGGCAGCGTTCGAGGCCTACCTCGACGACATGGTGCGCACGGGCGTCATGGAGGATGCGACCGAGGTGCGCTGGGACATCCGGCCCGCACCACGCTGGGGCACGATCGAGGTGCGCGCGTGCGACGGGATGTCGACGCTGCCCGAGCTTGCAGCGGTCGCGGCGCTCATCCAGGTGCTGGTGGAGCACTTCTCACGGCGACTCGACGCCGGGGAAGAACTGACCGGCATCCAACCCTGGTTCCTCCGCGAGAACAAGTGGCGGGCGGCCAGGTACGGACTGGATGCCGAGATCATCGTCGACCGGGACGGAACACTCGCGCCAGTTGGTCAGCACCTCCGCGACGTTCTGGATGACCTCGCCGAGATCTCTGTCCAGCTCAAATGCGCCAAGGAATTCGCCGGCGTCGAGAAGATCCTCGCCACCGGTGCCAGCTACGAACGGCAACTGAGGGTGGCGGACGAGAACGGCGGAGACCTGCGAGCAGTCGTGCGTCACCTCGTCACCGAGTTCCGCGACGGGCCGACGCTACGCGATCACCTGAACGCTCTGCGCTAGCGGGGAGATTCACCACGACATCCGGCGTTGACGCTCCCCGGCGCTGCGCGCGTCCCGCTCCTCGGGGCTGAGGCCCGCCTCCGGATCATCGGAGGCTGGTTCCTCAGGCAGCGCGGGATCGGGATGCTCCGCGGTGTCGACGTGCGGCGCAGCGAACCGGGAGGTTCCGTGTTCGGTCTTCTCCCAGTAGTGCGGCCTGGTGATCAGCTGCCACAGCGCCTTGTACGCCGCGATGGAGTGCAGAACCCAGAACACCGGTTTCAAGAGGGCCCAGGGCACGAGCCCGAACAATCCCCGTTTATACGGGCCCATCATGTTCATGTAGATCAGCAGGGAGTAGCCGAGCAAGAAGTTCAAGGCGCTCAACACGATCACGATCGGCGGAACCTCAACGGGAACGACATAGAACGGCAGCGCGAGGGCGAGCACGAGCAGGATCGCGAACGGGATGACGCTGAGGAACGTGAACGGCGTGCCTGCGATCAGCAGAGCGAACGCTGCGAAGCGCCGCAGGCCGATCCGACGGATCAGCGCGATGGGCTGCCTCGAGTGCACCAGAGCGGATTGCATGTATCCCTTGATCCATCGGCTGCGCTGTTTGATGAACTGCGGGACCCGCGAGGTCGCCTCCTCCATCGTCGTGGCATCGACGACACCGACCCGATAGCCCAGTGCGCTGGCGCGGATGCCGAGGTCGGCATCCTCGGTGACGTTGTACGGGTCCCATCCCCCGAGGCGTCGAAGCGCCGTCATCCGGAAGTGATTGGACGTTCCACCGAGCGGGATCGGAAGGTCGGAGTCCTCGAGACCCATGAGCATGTAGTCGAACCACGCCCCGTACTCGAGCGTGAACAGACGCGTGAGGGCGTTCTCCCGCGCGTTGAAGTAGTTGAGCGAGGCCTGCACGACGGCTGTCGATTCATCGGTTCGCGAGAACACGATGACCGCCTTCTTCAGCTGGTCGGGCTCGGGCGCATCCTCGGCATCGAAGATCACGAGGAAGTCCCCCCGTGCCAGCTCGAGGCCGACGTTGCACGCGCGGGGCTTGGTCTGCGGCACCCCGGCCGGAACCGGAACGACGATGAAGTGCTCCGGGACTACTGACCGAGCGATCGTCGCACGGGTTGCGTCGTCGCCCTCCTCGACGAGGATCAGCACCTCGAGGCGGTCGCGCGGATAGTCCAGGCGACCGAGATTGGTCATGAGCTGCGCGACGACCTTCTCTTCGCGAAAGACCGGCACCAGCACGGTGTAGAACGGCAGCTCGTCTTCGTCGAGCATCGCCAGTTCGAACTGCGACACCTTGTTCACGAGGTCGTAGCGGGATCCCCGGAAGGCCACGACGAACTTGAACAGCACGCTGGCCAGGAAGAAGAGATTGATGGCGGCGAGGATGACGACGAGTGTCGCGCCGGTCAGCAAGAGTGCACCGAGCACGGCGACGCTCGCCGCGATCGCGAACCCGATGACCTGGCCTCGGGAGAGCACGGTGCGTGCCGAGCGCACCGGATTGGCATTTGCGAGACCATCTGCCGCCTCGGCAGCGAACTCTGCCGCGAACACCTCGATCACGGCATCGACGATGAACTGCTGGCTCACCGGAACCACCTCGATCGGTGCGCCGAGATCGTCTGCGATCGCTTCCCCCTGCGCGGGGTTCAACTCGCGAGAGGCCCCGACCAGGATCGTGCCGTCCTCACCGGCCGCGAGCGGAATCCACCCTTCACGGGCGTACACCGCGCGAAAGCCGACATCCAGGAGGCTCACATCGATGTCCGTCATCCGTCGCCCCCGCCAGACGGAACCGAACCGAAACCGGTGAAGACGACCGACCACTCCTGGGCTTCGGGAAGTCGCGAGGCGACCACCCACCCGACGATGCCGACGAGAACGGAACACATCACGACGATCGCCGCATGCTGGGCTGGCGATTCGGTCGGAAGGATGGTGACCGAGATGTGCACCAGCAGATAGGCGAGCGCTGCAGCGGCGATCAGCGGGGAACCCACCAGCACACCCGCCAGAGCACCCACCGCGATCAAGAGCATCATGACGCCCGAGCGCGCGAATCCGAACACTCCCGCGGTTATCGCCACAACAAGCACGGGCGCGAGATACAGCATGAGCGGCTCGCTGAGCGGATCCGAGACCAGCGCCTCGATCGCGCGGGCGGCACTTGTCGCATCGGTGCGGAGAAAAGTGAGCGGTCCCGAGCCGATGATCACGCCGGCGAGGGCGAGCGCGACAGTGACCGCGACGGTGGGAAAGGCCACGATCACCGCGTTCGCCGCCCGGGCCTTTGGGCGGGAGTGGATGAGAAGAGTACCCACGATCGCCACGGTGAGAACGAGTGGGATGGCCCGTACGTCGGTCATCGCCGCTGCCCCGAGCAACAGCCCTGCACGAAATCCCGCCTGGGTGTTGGCGAGATTCTCAAAACGCACGATGTCGATGAGTCCGAAGCCGAAAAGGACGACGGCGCCGAACATTGTGATGTCGGTTGCCGCGAGCAGAACGAACACCGGCGAGATCAGCAGCGAGACCAGGACGACGAGACGGATGATGCCATGCAGCCCGCGGCGGAACATCGCCTGGTCAAGACCCTGGAGGAAGAAACCTCCCAGCAGCGCTCCACCGAGCGCCAGGAGTAACTCCGACGGGAGGACCAGGGCCGGCAGCGCGCCCAGCGGCGGCGAGAACGTCGTCAAGAGCTGGCTGAAATCCGAGGCTCCTGCTCCGTCGCGCACGCGGGGCAGCAGCGCCTGATTGGCCGTGTCGTGCCACGGTTCGGGAGCCAGCAGCGCGTAGCGCACGACGACGACGATCAGCGGGAGAGCGAGCACTCCCCGCATCGCCCAGCGCAGCCATGTGCGCCGAGGGTAGGGCGGGAGCACGCCCGCGGGGCTCTCGAGAAAGCGCGGCACATCACGGTCGAACAGGTGCTGACCGCTGAGCACGGACATTCTCGGTTCCGCTCGCCGGGGAAGACAGATGACGTGCGGATTGTAGCGAACGCCCCGGTCCCGCGGCGAGAGTTCAGCTGCGCAATGTCAGTGCGCGGGCGTCAGTTCTTTCCGAGCATTTTCTGGAGTTCAGCAAGGTCGGCCTCGGTCGGAGCCTGCTGCCCGCCGCCCAGGCCGAAGCCCGAACCGGTGGGTGTCGCGTTCTGCGTCGCGAGACCGGCGTTTTCGGCAGCGCGCTTCGCGGGGTTGCCCGATCGGGAACCCTGGCGTGCTTTCTGCGCCTTGGACTGCTTGCCGCGCTTGGCTGACGCACCGGGCCGACCGCCGCCGGGAACCGGACCCATGCCGGGGATGTTGGGAACACCGCCGCGCGCGACGGTCTTCATCATCTTGGCCGCCTGATCGAACCGCTGCACGAGCTGATTGACATCGGTGACCGTCATCCCCGCACCGCGCGCGATACGCAGGCGCCGCGATCCGTTGAGGATCTTCGGGTTGCGCCGCTCGCCGGGCGTCATCGACCGGATGATGGCCTCGGTGCGATCGATCTCGCGCTCGTCGAAGTCGTCGAGCTGCTGCTTCATCTGGCCCATGCCCGGAAGCATCCCGAGCATCTTCTTCATCGAGCCCATCTTCTTGAGCTGCTGCATCTGCTCGAGGAAGTCCTCGAGCGTGAACTGCTCAGTCGCGAGCTTCTCGGCCATCTTGGCCGCTTCGGCCTCATCGAAGGCGCTCTGCGCCTGTTCGATGAGGGTGAGGATGTCACCGAGATCGAGGATCCGGCTCGCCATCCGGTCGGGGTGGAAAGGCTCGACGTCGTCCAGCCCTTCGCCCGTGGACGCGAAAATGATGGGGCGACCGGTGACCGATGCCACAGACAGGGCGGCGCCACCGCGTGCGTCGCCATCGAGTTTGGAGAGGACAACTCCCGTGAAGTCGACGCCCTCCTGGAAAGCCTTCGCGGTGTTGACGGCGTCCTGGCCGATCATCGCGTCGATGACGAACAGCACCTCGTCGGGGTCAGTCGCCTTCCGGATGTCGGCAGCCTGCTTCATCAGCTCGGCATCCACACCCAGCCGACCTGCGGTGTCGATGATGACGATGTCGTGCTGCTTCTGCTTCGCGTACTCGACGCCATCCTTGGCGACTTTCACGGGGTTTCCGACGCCGTTGCCGGGCTCGGGCGCGTAGATCGCGGCTCCGGCCCGCTCGGCGACGACCTGGAGCTGGTTCACGGCATTGGGGCGCTGCAGGTCACAGGCCACAAGAAGCGGTGTATGACCGTCCTTCTCGAGCATCTTCGCGAGCTTGCCCGCGAAGGTCGTCTTTCCCGACCCCTGCAGGCCCGCCAGCATGATGACAGTCGGAGCCGTTTTGGCGAATTGCAGTCGCCGCTGCTGCCCGCCGAGGATGCCGATCAGCTCCTCGTTGACGATCTGGACGACCTGCTGGGCCGGGTTGAGGGCACGGTTGACCTCGTCGCCGAGCGCGCGCTCTCGCACCTTCGCGGTGAACTCCTTGACGACAGGGAGCGCGACGTCGGCATCCAGAAGTGCGCGCCGGATTTCGCGGACGGTCCCATCGACGTCTGCGGGCGTGAGCTTGCCCTTGGTGCGGAGGTTGCGGAAGGTTTCGGTAAGGCGATCCGAGAGCGTGCCGAAGGTTGCCATGATCGTCCGATTCTACGTGAGCGTGCCCCCGGGGATCAGCGAAGCACTCCCAGGGCGCGACGAAGCAGATCGTCAAGGCTCTCGCGCCCCGCACCAGCCAGCGCCCAGGCCCGCAGCGCAGCGACGACAGCCCCCGCGTAGGCTGCGGCGTGCACTTCGGCGGCGAGCGCTTCCTCTCCCGTTCGACGCAGGTAGGGGCTGATGGACGCAGCGATACGCCACTGCCGCGTCGCCATCTCCTGGGTCAACTCGGGAACGACTCCCATCGCTTCAGAGTTCACGAGCGCAAGCGCCAGCGCATCGGGGGTGAACCGCGAGAAGGCCTCACGCACAGCATCCGCCACGACCTCTGCCGGCCGCGAAGACGGGCACGCCGCAGCGAGGAATCCGTCGAGAAACTCGATCCGCTCATCCAGGCCCGACCAGAACACTTCGGACTTCGACTCGAAGTAGTTGAAGAAGCTCGACCTGCTCACTCCGACACGGCGAGCGATATGCGCGACAGTCGTGCGCTCGTAGCCCTGTTCGAGGAAGAGCTCGCATGCCGCTTCAGCGATTGAATCCCGCGATACCGCATGTGGCCTGCCTCCGGACATGGAGGAAGGGTACACGTCGGCGTTTCCAGGATTCAGCGTATTGTTGGACGCAGTCCAGAAACTGCGGAGGCTTGCGTGCTCGATGTGGTGGTGGCGGGCCTGTCTCCCGCGACAGTTCCCTATCTCGACGCCTGGGAGATGCAGCGCCGCATCCACCGCGAGGTCGTCGCAGGTTCCCGCCCCGACACGCTCGTCCTGCTCGAACACGACGCGGTCTATACGGCTGGCAAGCGGACGGAGCCGCACGAGCGTCCCGCCGACGGGACACCGGTGATCGACGTCGATCGCGGCGGGAAGATCACGTGGCACGGTCCCGGGCAGCTCGTCGGTTATCCGATCGTGCGGCTTCCCGATCCGATCGATGTCGTGGCCCACGTCCGTCGCCTCGAGCGGCTGCTCATCTCCGCCCTCTCGCAGCACGGCGTCGAGGGGTACCAGGTCGAGGGTCGCAGCGGCGTCTGGGTTCGCCGCCCCCTGTCCGAAGACAAGGTGGCGGCCATCGGGGTGCGCGTGGAAAAGGGTGTGACGATGCACGGTTTCGCTGTCAACTGCGACAACACGCTCGCCGGTTTCCGCGGGATCATCCCCTGCGGGATCACGGATGCCGGCGTCACGACGGTCAGCGAGGTGGTCGGCGCGCCCGTCGCACCAGCAGACGTCCTGGCCACCGTCGTCGAACAGTTCGAGCGAGAGTACGCGGAGGTCACAGCATGAGTGCATGCGGGACAGGATCGACAGGCGGCGCTTCCGCCACCGGAGCGCAGACTGCCCCCGAGGGCAGAAAACTCCTGCGGCTCGAAGTCCGCAATGCGCAGACTCCCATCGAGCGCAAGCCAGAGTGGATCCGCACGAAAGCCAAGATGGGGCCGGAGTACACCCAGCTGCAGCACCTGGTGAAAGATGAGGGTCTTCACACGGTGTGCCAAGAGGCCGGATGCCCCAACATCTACGAGTGCTGGGAAGACCGCGAGGCAACCTTCCTCATCGGCGGATCTCAGTGCACCCGACGCTGCGACTTCTGCCAAATCGACACGGGAAAGCCCGCCGCCTACGACACCGACGAGCCGCGGCGGGTCGCCGAGAGTGTCCAGCGGATGCAGCTGAGGTACGCCACCGTCACGTGCGTCGCCCGCGACGACCTGCCCGACGGGGGCGCATGGTTGAACGCAGAAACGGTGCGGCAGATTCACGCCGTGAATCCCGGCACCGGTGTCGAGTTGCTCGCTACCGACTTCAACGGCGAGCCTGCCCTTCTTGATGACGTGTTCGCGGCGCGCCCGGAGGTCTTCGCCCACAACGTCGAGACCGTCCCGAGGATCTTCAAGCGCATCCGCCCCGCGTTCCGTTACGAGCGCTCGCTCGACGTTCTCACCCAGGCACGGCAGGCAGGGTTGATCACCAAGTCCAACCTCATCCTCGGAATGGGCGAGGAGCCCGAGGAAGTGGTTCAGGCTCTGCGCGACCTCCACGAAGCCGGCACCGACATCATCACCATCACGCAGTACCTGCGGCCCTCACCGCGTCACCTGCCTGTCGCGCGCTGGGTCAAACCCGACGAGTTCGTCGCCTTCAAAGAGGAGGCCGAGCGGATCGGATTCCTCGGCGTGCTGGCGGGGCCCCTCGTCCGTTCGTCGTACCGCGCCGGGCGGCTGTGGGCACAGTCGATGCTGTCGAAGGGACGACAGATCCCCGACAACCTGTCGCACCTCGCCGACGACATCGCGCGCGAAGGCCTGAGCTTCGCTCAAGCCGTGTGAGCGAGCTGGGCGCGGTCAATCAGCGCTGGTGACCGAGAGCACCGTGCCGTCCGAGGCGATGTTCACCAGGAGCACGTCGTCGGTGGCATCCGGGTCGAGGGCGTACTCGAGCACGGCGAACGGGTCGGATCCGCCGTGTTCGTCGGCCAGGATCGTCATGCTCATCAGTTGCAGGGCACGGATGACGTCGATGTGCGTGTCTCCGGAAATGTCGACGAGGAACGACTCCAACTCCTCGCCCAGCATTTCCTGCTGTTGCAGGATGTACTCGGTTACCTCGCTGGTGCGCTCGCTCAGCTGCGACACCATCGCCTCGCGCGCGATCCGATCAATCGTCTCGAGAGACGAGATGAGGCTCGCGGCTACATCGAGCGCGTCCGGAGAGACATCGTCTTGATCGGGCGCGGTCAGATCGACGGTGACCGACTGGTCTGCGAACTCGACGTTCTCAGACCAGAAGATCGAACCGTCCGGACCAGATTCCAGCAGGCCGAAGAAGTCGTGCTCGATCGCCATGACCCCATGAAACCAGCCCCGGGGGCCGACCGATAGTCCCCGCGCCCGGCGCGGCGTCAATCGACGAGGGCGGCAGCGAAAACGTGCGGGGTGAAGCCGGTGAGATCGCCGATTCCTTCGCCCTGCCCGAGCAGCTTGACAGGGATGCCGGTGCGCTCCTGAACAGCGAGGACGAACCCGCCCTTCGCTGAGCCGTCGAGCTTGGTGAGAACGAGGCCGGTGACGCCGGCGTGCTCCAGGAACGCCTCGGCCTGCATGACGCCGTTCTGCCCCGTTGTTGCGTCCAGGACGAGGAGGACCTCACTGATCGGCGCCTGCTTCTCGATGACCCGGCGGATCTTGCCGAGCTCATCCATGAGGCCGCCCTTGGTGTGCAGGCGCCCTGCCGTGTCGACGAGCACGATCTCGGTTCCGGTGTTCTTCGCGTACTCGATCGTCTGAAAGGCCACGGATGCCGGGTCTTGCCCCTCATGCTGCGGCCGGACGATATGCGCGCCTCCACGCTCAGCCCAGGTCGCGAGCTGGTCGACGGCAGCGGCGCGGAAGGTGTCGGCAGCGCCGACGACGACGCTGCGCTGGTAGCGGCGCAAGAAGTTCGCGAACTTGCCGATGGTCGTGGTCTTTCCCACCCCGTTGACCCCGACCACGAGCACGACGGCGGGGCGCTCGGTGAGCTTGAGCGTGGTGTCGAATCTCGCGAAGTGTTCTTCGAGCGTTTCTTTGAGCATCCGCTGCAGGTCACGCGGATCAGTGGTCCGATACCGGTCGACCTTCTCGCGCAGCTCATCCACGATGCGCTCGGTGATGTCAGGGCCGAAGTCGGCTGTCAGGAGCGCCGTCTCAAGGTCCTCCCACGTCGTCTCATCGATCGTGGGTTTGACGAACATGCCGCGAAGCGCTCGTCCGAGCGACCAGGATGATTCGGCCATAGCTCCAGCCTACGGTCAGCTGGCCGCGCGATCGGCGATCCGCTGGCCAACGACAGCCGAGACGCCGTCCTGTCGCATCGAGACACCGTAGAGTGCGTCGGCGATCTCCATCGTCCGCTTCTGATGGGTGATCACGATGAGCTGACTACTGGCGCGCAGCTGCTCGAACACACCCAGGAGTCGCCCGAGGTTGGCGTCGTCGAGCGCCGCCTCCACCTCGTCGAGGATGTAGAACGGGCTCGGACGGGCCTTGAAAATCGCCGTCAGCAGCGCGACCGCCGCGAGGGATCTCTCGCCGCCAGACAGCAGCGAGAGCCGCTCGATCTTCTTTCCGACCGGCCGCACCGCAACTTCGATTCCGGTAGTCAGCGGGTTGTCCGGATCGGTCAGGCTCAGGCTCCCCGAGCCCCCGGGGAACAGGATCGGAAAGACCTCGTCGAACGCGGTCCGGGTGTCGTCGAACGCGGCGAGGAAGATCGTCTGCATCCGCTCATCGAGGTCCTCGATGATCGTGACGAGGTCCTTTCGCGTGCTGGTGAGGTCGGCGAGCTGCTCCGTGAGGAACGTGTGTCGCTGTTCGAGCGCGGCAAATTCCTCGAGCGCAAGCGGATTCACCCGACCGAGTTGCGCTAGCTTGCGTTCGGCATCCTGGAGCCGCTTCCGCTGACTCGCGCGGTCGAAAGCCACCGGCTCTTCGCCGTCGTCAGCAGGAATCGGCTGATCGGGCCCATATTCGGAAACGAGAATGTCTTCCTCAAGACTCAGTTCCGATCGCGCCCGGTCAAGGATGCTCGTCACGTGAAGTCGCTTCTCGTGCATCTGCAGCTCGAGCCCGTGAACGCTTTCGGTGAGTCCTGCCAGACGTTCCCGAACCGCGGCTTCGTCGGCCCGAACTGCCGACAGCTCTGACGTGACGGCGGAGCGGGCCGACTCGGCTTCAGCGAGCTCGAGACGCGCCGCCGAGACCGATCGGTCGACCGAATCCAGGACGGCCGGCAGGGTCGCTGCGACATCGGCGGCAACCTGATGTTGGCGTCGACGAATGACAGCGCGTCGCGCCGCTTCGGCGGCAGCCGCGGCCTCGCGCTCGCGCTGGCGTTCCAGCTGCTGCACACGCGCCTGTCCGGCGCGAACCCGCTCACGGAGCGTTTCGACCTCGAGCCGCGCCCGCATCTCGTGCTCCCGCGCACCCTCGAGTGCCTCGAGAAGCCCGTCGCGAGCCGATGCGTCAAGAATGGGACGCGGCGCCTCCAGGGCATGCTGCAATTGCGCCTGAGCCGACGCTGCGGCTGCCGCAGCATCATCCCGGGCAGCCTGCGCCTGCGCGAGTCCTGCCTCAAGCCGTTCACACTCCGCGCTGGCAGCCTCGACTTGCACGGTGGCGCGGTTGACCTGTTCCGCGTGCGCAGCCACCGCTGCGTCGTGCTCACGCAGCCGGGTCAGCGCCGCGCTCGTGTGGCGTTTGGCCTCCTCGGCCTCGGCGCGTGCATCGGCGAGCGCCTCCCGCAGGGAGTCGGCCACCACGACGAGTTCATCGCGACGGTCGGCGGCAGCGTCTCGTTCGGCCAGGAGCTCAAGTCGGGATCGAGAGGCTCCCGCGCCTGCTCGCAGCGACGAGCCTGTGAACACCTCACCCGCCCGGGTGACGACGGTGATCGTGCGCGGGTCGGCGACCACCTGCGGCGCGCTCTTCCGAACTGCGTCGAGGTCGTCCGCGATGACGACACGCGCCAGAAGCGCCCGCACACCGGCGGGACCGGTGACAACATCTGGGGCGGGCCGCAGCGAACCGAATCCAGAAAGATCCTCAACCGCTTCCGCGACCTCGCCGATGACAAAATCGACCACCCCGCGATCGGCGTCACGCACTCGCTCGGCCAGCGCAAAGCCATCCTCGAGGCTGTCCACCAGCACACCTTCGGCGCGGGGACCGAGCACGGCGGCGATCGCGGCCTCATACCCGGGCGTGATCTGAATGGCGTCACCGACCAGGCCCCGAACCCCGGGAGCTTCCTCAGCAATCAGGTCAGCTGAGGCGTTCTTGACGCCCAGCGCGCGCGTCAGCGCCGTGGTCTGGGCGGTGAGCGCTTCGATCTCGCGTTCGGTCTCGTGAAGGCGGTCCCGGAGCTCCGAGACGCGGGTCTCGGCATCCGTCGCCCGGCGGCCAGCCTCGTCGTACTCGGCTGCGTACTGCGCCGAGCTGCCCTCGGGAACGAGCTCGGGATCGACCCCGGCAAGCTCCGCCGCCGCCGACTCGCGACGAGCCGTCGCGGCATCCAATGCGCGTTGCTGCCGTGCCAGCGCATCGTCGATGGCCGCCAGCGCTGACGCTGCGGCGTCCGCCGACCCCCGCAGAGCGGTGAGCTTCATCTCATGCTGCGAAACCAGCGCGCTCTGCTCGGCGATGTCGACATCCAGGGCGTCGAGTTCGGCTCGAGCTCGCATGACGTCACGGGCAGCCTCGGATGCCGCATCCTCCGCATCCACGAGACCTGCAGAAACCTCGTCGATCTCAGCCCGCGCGTCATCGATCATTGCGCTCGTGACGGTTCGGACTGCCGCACCGTCGTCATCGGACGACTCCCCGAGAAGCGTCAACCGCTGGCCGGCGAGCGAGTACAGCCCGCGCAGGCGCTCCTGCACGCGTTCGAGCGAGAACAGCACCCGCCGCGCACCATCGACAGCCTCGGACCGCTGCTCAGCCTCGAGCTGCGCGATCCGTACCCGCAGCTGATCGGATCGATCCTGCAACACAAGCCGCTCGGCGTGGCGCTCATGCTCGGTCCGCATGTGATCTGCCAGCTCCGCACGCAAGCCGACGAGTTCGTCGGCTATCAAGCGAGCCTTCGCGTCGCGCACGACAGCGGCGATCGTGGCAGCTTCCCGGGCGATCTCGGCTTGGCGGCCCAGAGGCTTGAGCTGTCGGCGCAGCTCACCGGCCAGATCGCTCAGGCGCGTGAGGTTCGCTTCCATCGCCTCGAGCTTGCGAAGCGTCTTCTCTTTGCGGCGCCGGTGCTTGAGGATTCCCGCGGCTTCTTCGATGAACCCGCGTCGGTCTTCGGGAGAGGCCTGCAGCACTGTGTCGAGCCGACCCTGCCCGACGATGACGTGCATCTCGCGCCCGAGTCCCGAGTCGCTCAGGAGCTCCTGTACGTCAAGCAGACGGCATCCTTCGCCGTTGATCGCGTACTCGCTCGCTCCGTTGCGAAACAGCGTCCGGCTGATCGTGACCTCGGAGTACTCGATCGGCAGAGCTCCGTCGCTGTTGTCGATCGTGAGTTGCACTTCGGCGCGACCCAGCGGCCCGCGAGTCGAGGTACCGGCGAAAATGACGTCTTCCATCTTGCCGCCGCGCAGGGTCTTGGCGCCCTGCTCCCCCATGACCCAGGCCAGCGCATCGACGACGTTGGACTTGCCCGAGCCGTTGGGTCCGACGATCGCGGTCACCCCCGGTTCGAAGGCGAAGGTGGTCGGCTGGGCGAATGACTTGAACCCCTTGAGCGTGACGCTCTTCAGGTGCATGCGCGTTCCTTCCCGACGTGTGGCGTATCGACCCCCACCACCGACCGTCGACCTACGCTACCCTGCTAGGCCGCTTCACCGAGGGAGCCAGGCCCAGGACTGGCGACACGCCCGGAGGTCCTCGAATTCTGGGAGCTTGCTTGACGAACGCTGCTTCGACCCGCTAACGTTCCAGATCGCGACACGTCACGAGAGGAGGACAGCCATGATGATTCGCAATGCAGTGTTCGGACACACCCCGCTGCGCGCTCCCATGGGACTGACCTTCCTGGGACTGCTCGCCGCTCCCACCGCCGCGTAACGCGCGCTGGTTGAGCCACCGGACCTCGTCGGTTCCGGCCCCACGGACTACCTGTCCGTTCACTTCTCCGCATCTGCACTGACCCGCTGGCCAGCGCACGGATGCCTCCCCGCTGCATGCCGGAAGAACACCGGCATTCGCAGCCGACCAAAAGGTCTCTCATGTACACCACGCTCGAGCCCGTCGAGGCTCTCACCACCCACCCCCACGTCCGTCGACATCTGACGCTCGCCGAGCGCGCAAGCCTTCGGGTAGCCGTCTGGGTGCTCACGCAGCACCTCCGTCGTGCTGCTTCCCGGGAACAGCGCGAAGTCGCACGCCTCCGGTACGACCAGGAGCGTGCGCGCGAAGAGCGCGCAGCTCAGGCCGTCCGCCTGGCCGCCTGGCATCTGAACGCCCGCTGATCGAAGGATCCGACGTGACAACCGCATCACCCGACATCCGGCCCCTCACCATCCCGAGCAGTCTCCACGCCCCCGAGGCGGCAGACTTCCTCGAGATGGTGAGGGTCCGCAACATCGTCTATGACGAGATCAGCGGCAACCGAGACGAGGAACTCGATCCCGCCGTGCTTCTCCCCCTCTATCGGCCATCTCCGTTCGCGCAGCGACTCATCTGGGGGGTGTGGTCCGGCGGTGAGTTCGTGGGACGCGCGGGGCTTGATCTCCCTCACGACGAGGACGCCACGGCTGCCTACGCGCAGATCGAACTTCGCCGCCACGCGTGGAGTCATGGCGTCGGAACGGCGGCACTCGGCATCCTCGAGGCGGCTGCCGCCGAGAACGAGCGTCGCGTCATCGAGTCATGGATCGAACACCCGACCGCAGACGGTGAGCAACTTGCTCCGCCGACCGGTTTCGGGCGGATTCCGCTCGATCACGCTGCGCGATTCGCACTTCGCCACGGCTACGCGCTGGAACAGGTCGAACGCAAGAGCATCCTCGACCTTTCGGCCACCAGTGTCGATCTGGTGAGCGAGCTCCATCAGCAGGCGTCCGTGGCGTCAGCCGGGTACGAGCTCGTCTCGTGGCGTCCGCCGACTCCCCCGGAGTTCGTGGCCGACTACGCCTGGATGAAGTCGCGAATGAGTGTGGACGCACCGAGCGCGGGCATGGAGATCGCCGAGGAAAGCTGGGATGCGGCCCGGATACTCGAACACGACACCCATTGGATCGAGGGCGGGCGCGACGTGCTCGTTGTCGCGGCGCGCGATCGCGCGTCGGGTCGACTGGTTGCCTTCACCGAGCTGGCGTCGAGCCCTGGGCACCCCGTGACGCACCAGGAGGACACACTGGTGCTTCGCGAGCACCGCGGTCACCGACTCGGGATGCTGATCAAGACCGCTGCGCTGCTTCGCTGGCGCGAACTGGCGCCACACACGCAGCGGATTCTCACCTACAACGCCGAGGAGAACCGGCCCATGCTGGCCGTGAATGAAGAGATCGGGTTCCGCCCGGTCGCCTACATCGGCGCGTGGAAGAAGACGCTCGCGCCCGCATCCGACGCCAGCACCGACGCCGTCAGCGGGTGAGATAGCGAAGCACGGCAAGCACGCGACGATGGTCGTCCGCATCGACCGCGAGACCGAGGGCGTCGTAGATCTTCGACGTGTGCTGGACGACAGCTTTCTCGGAGAACCCGATGGCGCCCGCAATCCAACTGTTGCTGCGCCCTTCGGCCATGTAGCCGAGCACCTCGCGTTGACGAGGCGTCAGTCGCTCGACACCACCGCCGAGCACCTGGGCACGTGAGAGGAGAATCTCGACCACGTCGGGGTCCAGCGCCGTCCCCCCGCGAACGACGCGTCGCAAGTCTTGCGTGAAGGTACGAACATCCGCGATGCGCTGCTTGAGCAGGTAGCCGACCTTGCCCTGACCCGTGCCGACGAGTTCGATCGCGTAGCGGCGCTGTACGTGCTGGGACAGAACGACGATTGCTACATCGGGCGACGATGCGCGAATGCGGTGCGCGGCCACGAGTCCCTCGTCCGTGAACGTCGGCGGCATCCGGATGTCTGTAATCACCAGTTGGGGCTGATGTTCACCAACGGCGTCCTCGAGCTCGGCGGCGGTTCCCACCGCGCTGACGACCTCGAACCCGTCCTGTTCGAGAACCAGGGCAAGTCCCTGCCGCAACAACGCTTCGTCTTCAGCGATCACTACCCGCACGGGATCTCCATCCTCAGATTCGTACCCGCCCCCACCACCGAGGTCACGGTCAGCGAGCCGCCGACAGCCTCAACGCGGTCGACGAGACCGCCCAGTCCTCGCCCCTCGACGTGCGCTCCACCGACACCGGTATCGGTCACCGACACGCGAAGCACGTCATCGACTCGGGCGACGGTCACCGTGACGCGGTCGGCGTGAGCATGCTTCACGGCATTGGTAAGCGCCTCGGCAACCACGAAGTACGCCGTGGTCGCCGCCGCCGTGGGAATCTCCTCAAGCGATGTCATCTCCAACGCCGTGGGAATCGGCATCCGGTCAACGAGATCCTCGATGGCGTTGCCGAGTCCGCGACCGACCAGGGGCAACGGCAGAACATCGTGCACGAGCCGGCGCAAGTCACTCGCGGCAGCATCGATGTTCACGCGGAGCACTCGCGAGCGGGCACTGGTCGCCTCGCCTTCCTCAGCAGCGTTCGCGATCTGCTGCGCTTCGAGCGCGAGGAGCACCAGCTGCATCTGCAGCCCATCGTGAAGGTCCTGGGCAATCCGCAGCCGCTCCCGGTCGGCGGCGTCGACCAACCTCGCCCGGGATGCCATCAGTTCGCGCCGGCTGCGCAGCAGTTCGACCGACAAGCGTGCGCGATCGATCGCGACGGCAATGACCTGACCGACTCGGCGGACGTAGTCCCCATCGACCGTGAGCCGCGGATCGTATTCGATCGATGCAACGGTGCGGCCCTCCACCATGACGGGGATGAGCGCGCGCTGACCGCCGACCGGCGGCGGATCGATGATCTCGCCGCGCTCGTCGATCCACGCACCGTCCTCGCCCGTGAACACGAGGCGCAAGGTCTCGTCTCCGAGCGTGCGAGCAAGCGCATCCCGCAGGGGCGTTTTGCCCTCCCTGACCACCGCGAGGGCCTCACTCAACTCTTCCCACCCGCCGCTGCGCGGAAAACCGCCACGCAGGATGACCGCGACAAAAGCGACGGGAACGCCCGCGAGGATGATGAGCTGTATCGTCGCGAGCGCCACAGAGCCCTGGGCGCCGAGGACGTCGAAGAGCGCCGCGCTTGCCGGCACAGCCAGCACCGCGAAAATGCCGTACCCGTACAGCGGCAGAAGGAGCCGCCGGAAGACGGCGTCGGCTGCCAGGACCGTACGCGCGAGAAGCCCAGCTGTCACCACCATGACGGCGAGCCCGCCCAGGCGCTGCGTCAGCACGAAGACGTCCTGAGCCTGCGGATCTCCCGGGGCGATGAGAGCACCGACTCCAGGGAGCACCGCAACCGCGTACGCAGCAGAAACCACCACGCGCGACACTGTGCCGCGCAGCCGTCCGGAGGGAAAAGCCAACAGCAGCTGCACGATCGCCGCGAACACGACAGTCGCGAAAACGTCACCGACCAGCGCGAGAACTACAACCGAAGCGTTGCCGAGGTTTCCGGCATACACCGCGAGACTGGCCGCAATCAGCAGAGGTCCCATTCCGTTGGACGGTCGCCGCATCCAGGCCAGAACTCCCGCCCCGATGTACACGACGAAGACAGCGGTGTACACGATGAGGACGGCTGTGACGGGCTGCTGCGATCCCGGCAGGATCACGGCAAGTTGCATTCCCGCGAGCAGGATGCCCAGGCTCGCGACGAGCGCCACCAGAAACGCACCCGGCGCATGGGACGGATTCGGCTGGGCACGGATGCCGGGCGGACTCGAGCTCATGAGCCTCGAGCCTGACACATCGACCACGCAGACAACTATCGCGCCCCAACCCGCGGGTTCCCATGGACCTACGTCTATGGAGGCGGCGCGGACAACACAAAAGACTTGATGAAGCCCCCGCGCACCCCGTCAAGGAGCACCCGATGTCCAGACTTTCGGCACGCTGCACCGTTCTCGCACTGTCAGCGAGCGTTCTCGTCGCCCTGACCGGCTGCACGGATACCTCGCCACCGGCGACGATCCCGGTGCAGACCCAACCCAACCCGGGAGAAGATGCCATCGCCCTCCCGGCTGAGTCGGTCTCAGCGGCGGTGACGAAGGCCGTTGATGCCTTGCCGGGCCTCATCGACGCAGCGCTTGAGCAAAGCGGGGTCCCGGGGCTCGCCGTTGCGGTGGTCCACGATGGCGAGATCGTCTACAGCGATGGTTTCGGCGTCAAGACGGCGGGCACCGATGACACGGTCGACGCGCAGACCGTGTTCCAAATCGCCTCGGTATCGAAGTCCCTGTCTGCGACCGCCGTCGCCAAGGCCATCACGGAGGGCGCCGTGACCTGGGACACTCCCGTGGTCGAGGAACTGCCAGGATTCGCGCTCTCTGATGCGTACGTGACCCGCAACGCCACAATCGGCGACTACTTCTCGCACCGGACGGGACTTGCCACCGGAGCCGGCGACGATCTCGAGGACCTCGGTTACGACCGCGACTACATCATGGAACATCTGTACCTGCAGCCGCTGTCAGCGTTCCGGTCGACCTACAACTACTCGAACTTCGGGATCACCGTCGGTGCCGAAGCGGCAGCCGCCGCTCTCGACAAGCCGTGGGAGGATGCCATCGACGAGCTGCTCTTCGAGCCGATAGGTATGACGTCCTCGAGCGCCCGGTACGCCGACTTTCTCGCGCAGTCGAACCGCGCAACGATCCACGTCCTCGTTAATGGCGAGTTCGTCCCGCTCTCCGAGCGAGATCCTGATCCCCAGTCCCCCGCGGGAGGGGTCTCGTCCACCGTGCTCGATCTCGCCACCTGGATGAATGTCGTGCTTTCGGACGGGAAGATCGCCGGGGCCGAGTACATCGATCCGGCAGCGCTGACAGCTGCCACCACGGGCGAAATGATCAGCGGGCATCCGGTATCGAACACGGCGCGCACGAGCATGTACGGCTTCGGGTTCAACACGGGCACGGAGCTGAGTGGCCGAACCTCGATCAGTCACTCGGGCGCCTTCATCCTGGGCGCGGCAACGAGCTATCGGCTGGTCCCGAGTCTTGATCTGGGCATCGTGACCCTGACCAACGGTGGACCCCAGGGCGTACCGGAGGCCATCAACGCGGAGTTCCTGGATCTGGTGCAATACGGCTATGTCACCCGGGACTGGGTGACAGACTTCAACGCGGCGATCGGGTCCTATTACGCCCCGACCGGTGACCTCGTCGAACAAACGCCACCTGCGGATGCGTCGCCTCCTGCACCGGCATCCGATTACGTCGGGACATACACGAACCCGTACTACGGCGAACTGGCGGTGAGCGAAGAAGCAGGCGAACTGCGCGCAGCTCTCGGGCCGGATGGCGCGTACGTCGTGACGCTTGATCCGTGGGATGCCGACACGTTTGCCTTCACTCCGACGGGCGAGAATGCGCCCCCGGGCTCGAGATCGTCCGCGACCTTTTCCCGCACAGACGGCGCCGTGACGGCACTGACGATGGAGTTCTTCAACCGGCAGGGGTTGGGAACCTGGACGCTGGCTGGCTCAGGAAGCAACTGACGCGTCGCGGTGTTCTCGGACAGCTCGTTCGAGCAAGAGCAGCCGTCGATCACGATCACCCGCGATCTCCGTCACCGTTGCGTTCCCGATGAGATCCGAATCATCGGCGTACTCCAGCAGAGCGATATCCATCGCATCGCGAAGCTCGAGGTCTTCGCTCTCGCCGATGGATATCGCATCCCGTCGGTTCAGGGGCAGAATCACCAGAAGGTCCACCGAGTGCATCGCCGCCGCTGTCAGCTCATATCCGCGCTCGATCAGCTCGGAGTCAACGATCGCTCTGCCCAGGGACTGCATCGCCGAGAGGTAGGCAAGAAAGTCCAGGGGCCCCCGCTCGGCGAGCACCGGCCCTGGAGCCGGCTCGAGCAGTCGAGATGCCGCGATGCCGAGTTGATGCGCGAACAACAGTGCCCCGGGTTCGTCTGCTGCGGCATCGATGTCTTCGTAGGGGTCGGGCAGAACGTGCCACTCGGGGTGGGAAGCCACGAAGTCGCCGAGCAGCGTGCTCTTGCCACTGCCGTGGGTTCCCGAGATGACGACGCGCATGGAGGCTCCGTTAGGGAAGGCCCGCGGAAACCGAGGCCTTCGTGCGGGGCGGACGTTGGCAGTGCGGACAGAAGTGGGAGGAGCGGTTCGTGAACGATACCTTCACGATGGGGGCACCACACCGTGCGCACGGCTGGCCGGTGCGTCCGTACGCATTCAGGGAGTGCGCGAAGTATCCGGCCTGCCCGTTCACGTTGACGTACTGGGCGTCAAAGCTCGTTCCGCCCTCGGCGAGAGCCTTCTCGAGCACGGCCTGCACCTCGGCGATGAGGCGATGGACGGCCCGCGTGGTCAGGTGCGAGGCTGAAGTATCGGGGTGGATCCGCGCCGCCCACAGCGACTCGTCGGCGTAGATGTTCCCGATGCCCGACACCACGGTTTGGTCCAGAAGCACGCGCTTGATGGCAGACGCCTTGTGCTCCAGAGTGCGGCGAAAGGCCCGAACGTCGAATCCTGGATCCAGGGGATCGCGCGCAATGTGCGCGACCTGAGCCGGGACGAGGGCGTCGTCAGTGCCGTATCCGCCAGCGAGTCCATCTCGCGTGCCCTGAAGTGGGTCGATCGCGAGCGAGCCGAACGTGCGCTGATCGGCGAAGACGACGGCAAGGTCGCCGTGATTCGGATGCCGAATGTCGAGCCGCACGCGCTCGTGCCGCTCCGGAGGCGCCCCGGAAGGGCGCAGCAGCATCTGTCCGCTCATACCGAGGTGAGCGACAAGGGCCTCCGTCGGCGGTGCGCCGGGATCACGGGGCGCCAGCGGAATCCACAGGAACTTCCCCCGTCTCGCCGGACCCTCCAGGGTGCGGCCGAGGAGACGTGTCTCGAAGTCTGACGCTCCCGGGGGATGCCGCGTCAGTGCGCGATCATCGGAGACGGTTGCCGCCTCGATCACGGCACCCGTGACAGCCGGCGCGAGACCAGCGCGGACAACCTCGACCTCGGGAAGCTCAGGCATCGTGCTCAGGCCCCGATGTCAGCTACGCGAGGTGAGGTCGCGCCAGGCCCGGAGGGCAGCGGCCATTTCGGCGTGCTTCTTGCTGGTGCCGACACCCTCGGCTCGGTGGTCGCCGACGACCACGACAGCGGTGAAGCGGCGGTCATGATCGGGCCCGGTCGATGAGACCTCGTACGCCGGCGGAGCGACGCTGCGACGGGCGGCAAGCTCTTGCAATGCGGTCTTCGGGTCGACTGCGGCGCCGTACCGGTCGGGGTCGGACAGCAGTGGCTCAATGAGCCGTAGAACCAGGTCGGATGCCGCATCCGGCCCCGCCGACAGATAGGTGGCCCCGAACACTGCTTCCATGGTGTCGGCCAGGATCGAGTCCTTCTCCCGGCCTCCGGTCTGTTCCTCGCCGCGCCCGAGCTTGACATAGGCGCCGAGATCGATGCCCCGGGCAACCTCTGCCAGCGCGACGGTCGACACGACGGCAGCGCGGCGCTTGGCAAGCGCACCCTCGTCGAGCTCGGGATGCGCGCGGAACAGCCGCACCGTAACTGCCTGGCCGAGTACTGAGTCACCGAGGAACTCAAGTCGCTCGTTGTGAGGAACTCCGCCGTTCTCGTACGCCCAGGACCTGTGGGTCAGTGCCAGCGCGAGAAGCTCGGGGTCAATGTCGACCCCGAGCTTCTGCGCGAGTTCAGCGGACTCGCGAGTCGTCACGTCGCTACGACGCTCAGACGTCGGCGACCTTGCGGCCCTTGTACTCCAGGAACAGCTCGGTGCCCTGCGAGTCGGTGACGACCTTCGCCTGGTGCGGGCGGCTGTAGACGGTCTTACCGTTCTCAACGGTCTTGACGAGGGTGGGCGCGTCGGCCTTCCACTGCGCACGGCGCGAGCGGGTGTTCGAACGCGAGACCTTGCGCTTCGGGGGGTTACCAGCCATTGTTCAGCTCATCTCTTTCTTCTCGGCAGCCACTCACGCGCGTGCGTCGTGGTCGCCGTGGTCTGTGGTGTCGTCCTGGGTGCTGTAGCCCTGGAGCGCCGCCCACCGGGGATCGATGGGTTCGCTCGCGGGCGAACCGGTGCTCTCGGTCAGTCGCTCACCCGTGACCGGATCAAGGCCGGGGCAATCCGGCTGACACACCGGCTGAAATGGAAGCGACAGGACTACCGCATCCCTGACCAGAGTTTCAAGATCCACGTGGTCGTCTT
The DNA here is from genome assembly GCF_002296025.1 of Microbacterium sp. UBA837. NCBI lineage: Bacteria > Bacillati > Actinomycetota > Actinomycetes > Micrococcales > Microbacteriaceae > Microbacterium > Microbacterium sp. UBA837. Next base: position 29,744 of record NZ_DBHD01000022.1, on the reverse strand, counting down.
GAACCTCGAAGTCAGTTTCTTCCTGCCCAGGATACGCGAAAAGCTCCTGGAACGCGACGCGGACGCTCTCGGCGACCTCCCCCAGACACCGTCCACACACCCCGGTGTACTCGGTGTCGACCTCGCCGGTGGCGAGAATCCCCTCGTGGACGCTCTCCACACGCACGTCCAGAACGAGCGGCTCGCCCTCCGCGACGGAGACCAACCCTTCGCCCCACTTCTGCGGGGCCGGTATCTCCAGAGAGAACTCCCGCATTTCGCCGGGACGGTGCGTGATGTCGCGGACGGGGACGACGAACGGTCCGGAGTGCTGCCTACTCACGGGGGTCCATGCTACCCGCGTGGGAGAGAGCAGTCTCGGTGCCGGGTCAGAGGTCGTGGCCGCCGGTGTGCAGGAATCGAGCTACCGCGGGCGGGACATAGGCCGATACGTCGCCGCCGAGGGCTGCCACCTGCCGCACCAGTGAGCTCGACACCATCGCGTGCGAGGGATCGGGCAGCAAGAAGACGGTCTCCACGTCCGCGAGGTCACGGTTGACGACCGCCATGGGTACTTCGTAGACGACATCCGCCTGCGAACGGATGCCCTTGACGAGCACGCCGGCGTTGACATCGCGCGCGTAGTCGACGAGCAGGCCGACGCTCCAGGAGGCAACGACAACGCTGCCCTCGATGTCTGCCTCAGCGATGGACTGCTCCAGCAGAGACAGCCGCTGCGCAATCGGAAGCATCGCTTCTTTGCCGGGGTTGTGTACGACGACCACGTGCAACTGGTCGTACAGTCTCGCCGCGCGACGGATGACGTCGAGGTGACCCCGCGTCGGCGGATCGAAGGAACCCGGAACCACGGCGATCCGACTGTTCATGCCTTCAGCCTATCGGGGGTCAGCATCAGTTCTTGGCGAGAGCCGCCCCGCTCCTGTTGGCCGACCCGCCGCTCGATCTCATCCGAGAGCGGTCGGTGAGACAGCAGCGCCGGATCGCTGGCCAGGATGTCTTCAGCTGCTGACCGAGCGCGGGCGATGAGATCGGCATCCGTCACGACGCGCAGCAGGCGCAGCGACGATCTGGCGCCGGACTGCGCTGCACCCAGCACGTCACCCTCGCCGCGCAGTTCGAGATCGACTTCGGCGAGGGCGAATCCATCGAGGGTCGCCGCCACGGCCTCCACGCGCGCACGCCCCGACGTGCCTACCTCGCTCTCGGTCACGAGCAGACACAGCCCCGGCACGGAACCGCGGCCGACGCGGCCACGCAGCTGATGCAGCTGAGACACGCCGAATCGGTCGGCCTCGAGAATCACCATCGTCGAGGCGTTCGGAACGTCCACGCCCACCTCGACGACAGTTGTTGCCACGAGCACATCGATACTCCCCGCCGCGAAGGCCTGCATGACGGCATCCTTCTGCTCTGCGGGCATCTTGCCGTGGAGGATCTCAACCGAGAGCTTCTCGAATGCCGGATGCCGCGACAGCAGTTCGGCGACCTGCACCACGCCCCAGCGCGTCTTACGCGAGGACTCCTCTGCCGCGGCTGTGGCAGACTCGGCTGCCGGAACCTCGGCTACCTCGTCTGCTGCCGGCTTGCCGGATGCGGCGGCATCGATCGACGGGCACACGACGAAGGCCTGGCGCCCCTGGGCCACCTCCTCGGCCACGCGCTCCCACACGCGCGCGAACCACGCGGGGCGGTCGGCGACCGGCGCGACGAACGATTCGATACCGGCTCGTCCCGCGGGCATCGACCGAATCGTGGAGACGTCGAGGTCACCGAAGACGGTCATCGCAACCGTTCGAGGAATCGGCGTGGCGGTGAGCACGAGAGCGTGCGGGGTGGTCCCCTTTGCCCGCAGCGCCTCACGCTGGTCCACACCGAACCGGTGCTGCTCGTCAACGACGACCAGCCCGAGGTCGGCAAAGGTCGTCGCGTCGCTCAGGAGCGCGTGCGTGCCCACGACGATGCGCGACTGCCCGGATGCCACGCGCAGCGCCGCACGACGCCGCTCGGCCGCCGTCAACTGACCGGTCAGCAGTGTCGGCATGAGCTCGACCGCCAGGTCGGGGCCGAGCATCCGAGCGATCGAGCGCAGATGCTGAGAAGCGAGCACCTCGGTCGGAGCGATGAGCGCGGACTGGCCGCCGCTCTGAGCCACCTGCAGCATCGCGCGCAGCGCCACGAGCGTCTTGCCCGACCCGACCTCACCCTGAACGAGCCGATTCATCGGCCACTCGCCGACCAGATCCCGGGCGATCTGGTCACCGACAGTGATCTGATCCGGAGTTCGATTGAAGGGCAACGAGGCGTCGAACCGATCGAGGAGTGCGCCGGGCTCACGCGGGGTCGCCGACATCGCGCGCACGAACTGTCGCTGCTGCAGCAGGGCCGTCTGCAACACCAGCGCCTCATGCCAGCGCAAGGTCTGCCGCGCGGGCTCAACCTGGTCGGGAAAGTCCGGGCGATGGATGCGCTCGAACGCCATGCGATACGACAGCAGACCATGCGCCCGCCGCAGATCCTCGGGCAGCGGCTCCGGCAGATCGTCGAGGCCGTCGAGGACCATCCCGACGAACTTCGCGATCTGCCAGCTGGCCAGCGACGCGGTGGCCGGGTAGATCGGTACGGGAAGGTTAGCGGTGGCTTCTGCCGTCGCCCTCGCTCGGTCTTCGTCGTCGAACAGCTCATAGTCCGGGTGCGCGAGCTGCAACGAACGGCGGTACTCGCCCACCTTGCCGGCGAACACCCCGCGCCTGCCGGGGACCAGCTCTCTCATCCGCCACGCCTGGTTGAAGAACGTCAGGGTGAGTTCCCCGTTGCCGTCGCTGATCACCACCTCGAGCAGAGAACCCCGGCGATTCTGCATCCGTCGCTCGGACGCCCTGCGGACTTCGGCGACGATCGTGACCGGTTCGCCGATCGGCAGAGACGCGATGGGTGTGAGCTCTCCGCGGCGCGCGTAACGGCGTGGGTAGTGCTCGAGCAGGTCACCCACCGTGCGCATCGCAAACGCACGCTCGAGTGCCTTGGCCGTTTTGCCGCCGAGCGCGCCGTCCAGTCGCGACGACAGCGTGAGAGCGACCATGCACCTGAGTTTAGGCAGAGCCTCCGACGCGCGAAGACCGGGTGAGCGCCCGCGGCGGCGCTGTACCGGTTTGTACAGTGGACGCGTGACACGGATCATCGCCGGGGCCGCCGGCTCCCTGAGCCTCGAGGTTCCGGAAAGCGGCACGCGACCGACCAGCGACCGGGTCCGCGAATCGGTCTTCGGCTCGCTCGACGCGTCAGGGGCCATCGCCGGCGCCCGGGTACTCGACCTCTACGCCGGGTCGGGGGCGCTGGGGCTGGAAGCGCTCAGCCGCGGCGCGGCATCCGTCGACCTCGTCGAGAAGTCGCCGCGGGCAGCGAGCGTCATCGAACGCAACGCGGGGCGCGTGCGGCACGCTGTCGGCGGCGCGTACCGCGTGCATCGAACCGCAGCGGATGCCTACCTCGCCGCCCCGCACGAACCGTACGAGCTCGTCTTCATCGATCCCCCGTACGACCTCGGTGAGGACGACCTCGCCCAAACCCTGCGGCTTCTCGTCCCCTCGCTCGCGCCGGATGCGATCGTCGTGGCCGAGCGTGCCGCACGATCGCCCGAACCCGCTCTTCCGGCCGGACTCACGCTCGCGCGTCACCGCCGGTACGGTGACACCGCGATCTGGTGGCTCCGGTGCGCACCCAGCGTCGCTGACGCCGACGATCACCCGCGCGACGAATCCCAGTCACGATAGGGATCCCACCCACCGCTGCCCTCGAAGGGTGCCCCGTCGACCAGGACCGGCGTCTCTCCGTGCTCGCGGACCACCCCGATGATTTGGAAGGCGTCGGGCACAGCATCCGTCGCCGGGAACGTCGCGAGCAGGCCGTGGTCCTCACCGCCGGAGAGCGCGTCGTCGGGGTGAGGCCCGAGCGCGTCGCGACGCAGATCGAGGGTGACACCGGATGCCGCGGCCATGCGCCCGGCGTCGAGGACGAGGCCGTCCGACAGATCCATCATTGCCGTGGCGCCGGCGAGGGCTGCCCGCACCCCGTCGGTGATGCCCGGCGCGGGCCGCAGTTGCGCGTCGAGTTCCCGAGCCTCGTCGGCTGTCAGATCCGCCCGGTCCACGGGGACCGGGTTGCCGGCGGCATCCCGGAAGCGGTCGAAAAGCAGGCGCAAGCCGCGAGCGGCATCCCCGAGACGCCCCGTGGCAGCGACGACGTCTCCAGGCCGAGCCCCTGACCGGCGCACCGCGGGGCGACCTTCGAGGGTGCCCAGCGCGGTCACCGCGACGGTGAGGACATCCGATACCGTCAGGTCGCCGCCCTCCACGACGCAACCGGGTGCGAGGGCTTCACACCCGGCACGAAGCCCGCGGGCAAGGTCGACGACAAAGGAGAGGCGGGTGGCATCGGGCATTGCGAGGGCGACGAGGAGCGATGTCGGGCGCGCACCCATCGCGGCGATATCGGCGAGGTTGACGGCTGCCGCTTTCCATCCGAGGTCGAACCCACTCGACCAGGCGAGGCGGAAGTCCGGACCATGCACGAGAGTGTCGACCGTCGCGACCACGCGACCATCGGATGCCGTCAGCACTGCCGCGTCATCACCCGGCCCCACCTCGGCCGCCGAAGGCCCCAGCTCCCGCAGGATTGCTGACAGTATCTCGCCCTCGGAGAGCTCACCAACCCAGGGATCCTGCATCGTCCCACGCTACCGCGGCGGTAGATTGGACCAATGCCTCTTGCCCGTCGCACCATCGCCGTGATGGTGATGTGCGCGACGAGCATGGTCGCCCTCGCGGCGTGCAGCACGACGGTCTCGCTGCAACCGGCGCCCGACGCGAACAACCCGCGCTGTGCTGAGGTGACGGTACGGTTCCCGCAGACCCTCGACGGTTTCGAGCGTCGCTGGACGGATGCCCAGGCGACTGGCGCGTGGGGAGAGCAGGGCGGCGGCAGCAACATCATCGTCGCCTGCGGCGTTGATGTTCCCGGTCCGACGACCCTTCCGTGCTCGACCCTCAGCGGTGTCGACTGGATCGTCGACGACACCGACGCGCCCTACTACCGGATCACCTCGTTCGGCACCGATCCCGCGGTGCAGGTCTACCTCGACAGCGACACAGTCTCGAGCGCCGAGGTCCTCGACACACTCGGGAACATCATCGTCGACACGCTCCCCGTGAACGGTCTGCAGTGCACTGACCAGGTCAGCGGCTCCTCATCCGCCGAGGGCTGACTCCGCGCCGGCTTCGATGCGTGGCGGTCAGGTGCGCGCGAGGGCGGTGTCCAGAAGGTCGCTGATCAACTCGGTGTAGGTCATCCCCGAGGCGATCCAACACTTCGGGAACATCGAGATCGGCGTGAAGCCGGGCATCGTGTTCAGCTCGTTGACGTAGATCCCCGCGGGAGTGAGGAAGAAGTCCACGCGCGCGAGTCCTCGCCCGCCAACGGCTTCGAAGGCACGGACTGCCGCCGCCTGCAGCGCCGCAACCTCGTCTTCTGTAAGCGCGGCGGGGCACACGACCTCGGCACCGTCGCCGCCGAGGTACTTGCCTTCGAAGTCATAGAACTCGCGCGTTGTCAGCACGATCTCGCCCGGCAACGATGCACGTGCAGGTGCCGCCCCCGGCGACTCAAGCACGGCGACCTCGATCTCGCGCCCGACGATGGCGGTCTCCACGAGCGCTTTGTCATCTTCGGCGAGCGCGAGCTCGACAGCGGCGTCGAACTCATCCCAATCGTGCACCTTCGAGACACCGACGCTGGATCCGGCCCGAGAGGGCTTGACGAAGTTCGGAACGCCGAGAGCGCGCGCAGCCGCTCGCGCAGCATCCGGATCCGCCGCCCAAGAATCGCGTGTGATCGTCACCCAGGGCGCGACGGTCACCCCGGATGCCTGCAGCACGATCTTCATGAAGTGCTTGTCCATGCATAGCGCCGAATCCAACACACCGCCTCCCGCGTACGGGATGCCGAGGGTGTCGAGAAAACCTTGAACGGTGCCGTCCTCGCCGTGGACTCCGTGGAGGATCGGCAGCACAACCTCGAGTGAACCGAGCGTGTCGACGCTCCCGTCAGCGTGGCGTACGCGGAGCACGCGGTCGGCACCGCCTTCGGGCCAGAGCACGCGCGTGCCGTTGTCGCTCACCTCGGGAAGGTGCGCAGCGTCGAGCGCGAACTTGTCGGGGTCGTCCTCTTCGAGGACGAAGATGCCGTCGCGGGTGATGCCGACCGGAATGACCCGGAAACGCTCACGGTCGAGTGCCCGCAGCACCCCTCCCGCCGTGACGGAGCTGATCGAGTGCTCGCTGGAGCGACCGCCAAACAGCACCGCCACCGTCGCCTGTGCCATTCTGCGTCCTCTCGCCCTGGGGTTCGTCGTCATCCGTTGTGAGGTGCGGCGCGATATCGCGGGGATTCATCGTGCCGTCCAGAACCATCTTCACCTGCTCAACGATCGGCATGTCGATGCCGGCCTCGGCGGCAAGCGCCAAGACGGGGGCAACAGACGCAAGACCTTCGGCGGTCTGCTCCATCTGCTTCACCACATCCTGGAAGCTGTAGCCCTGGCCGAGAAGACGGCCGGCTGTGTTGTTTCGGCTGAGCGGTGACTGGCACGTCGCGATCAGGTCACCAAGCCCCGCGAGTCCCTGCAGGGTAGCGGGGTGGGCGCCCTGTGCGACAGCGAAGTCTGTCATTTCGACAAGGCCGCGCGTGATGATCGACGCCTTCGTGTTCTCGCCGTAACCGACGCCGTCGACGATGCCGATCGCGACGGCGATCAGGTTCTTGAGCACGCCGCCGAATTCTGTACCGACGACGTCAGTGTTCACGAACGTCCGGAAATACGAGTTGCGGGCTCGCCGGGCGACGGCATCCGCTGTCTCCTGGCTGCTGGATGCGATGACCGCCGCGGTCGGCTGTTCTTTCGCGATCTCCAGTGCCAGGTTAGGCCCGGATGCGACAGCGATGAGGTCAGGATCGCACCGCAGCTCCTGCTCGAGCACCTGACTCATCCGCAGACCGGTCTTGCGCTCGACGCCCTTCATCAGCGACACGACCGGAACACCGGCATCGGCGATGAGCGGACGGATCGTCTTCAGGTTCTGCCGAAGGGCCTGGCTCGGCACTGACAGGTAGATCTGCTCGGCCCCCGCCAGAGCCTCCTCCAGACGGGAGGTCGCGGTCATGTGCCGAGGAAGGTTTATGCCCGGCAGGTAGTGGCTGTTGCGCTTGGCTTCGGTGATTTCAGCGGCAAGCTCGGGGCGCCGAGCCCACATCGTCACACGGGCACCACCGTCGGCGAGCACCTTGCCGAAGGTCGTGCCCCAACTGCCGGCACCGACCACGGTCACCCGGGGACGGGCGGCATCCTCTTTACGACTCAAGACGCCCGGTCTCCTTCTGCCCGTGGGATGCCGGATCCCAGCGTTCCGCTGGAGGGGTCTCGCCGCGCAGCACGCCCTCGAGACGTGCGATCTCGGCCATCAGCAGATCGGTGGCCGCGACAAGGGCGGATGCCTCGCGCGTCCGCCCCGCGAAAGCCGAGAGATCCAGCGGGTCGCCCACCAGCACGCGTACACGCTTGCGCAGCGGCCACAGGCTGAGCTTGCCGTAGCGCGGCAGGATGCGCTGCACACCCCAGTGCGCCACAGGGACCAGCGGGATGCCGCCCTCGAGCGCCAGGCGCACGGCTCCGGTCTTTCCCCGCATGGGCCACAGGTACGGGTCGCGCGTGAGGCTGCCCTCGGGGTAGACGATCACGCCGCGACCTGCCTCCACCAAATGCTCCGCCTGCGCCATGGTCTGCTTGGCAGAGCCGGCAGACGATGCGCGCGCTACCGGGATCATGCCTGTGGCACGAAGGATCGCGCCCAGGACAGGGACCCGGAACAGGCTCTCCTTGGCCATGAAGCGAGGCGCCCGTCCCATCCCCCACACGGCGCGCGCAACGATGATCGGATCGAACTCGCTCATGTGGTTGGGCGCGAGCACGAATGCTCCTTCGCGGGGCAGCTTGTGGCCATCGGTGATGTCGACACGCGCCAGGATTCCCAGCAGCGGCACGACAATGGCTGCCAACGGCCAGAAGAGGCTGGGCCGCGTCTTCTCCGAGGAGGCTCGCGGTTTGGGGTCGCCCATGTCAGCCGACGATATCGAAATCTGCGCCGAGCGCCGAAAGCTTCGTGAAGAGCTTCTCGTAGCCGCGGCTCAGAATCCCGACGCCACGGACGGTGGATTCCCCGTCGGCGGTGAGCGCCGCAATGAGGTGGCTGTACCCGCCGCGCAGGTCGGGCACGACGACGTCAGCCCCGTGCAGCGGCGTAGGACCGGTCACGACGGCTGCCTGCTCGAGAGCGCGCCGCGGAACGCGACGGTACGGCGCGTCCAGGCCATCGCGGTGCACGGCGATGCTGGCTCCCATCTTGTTCAGGGCGTCAGTGAAACCGAACCGGTTCTCGTAAACCGTCTCGTGCACGACTGACTCGCCTTCGGCCTGCGTGAGCGCGACGATGAGCGGCTGCTGCCAATCGGTCATGAACCCGGGGTGCACGTCGGTCTCGACGATGACCGGCTTGAGGGGTCCGCCGCGGCGGAACTGGATGCCGTCCTCGCGCACGTCGAACCAGCCACCGGCCTTGCGGTAGATGTTCAAGAAGGTGAGCATCTCCTGCTGCTTCGCGCCCTCGACGAAGATGTCACCATCGGTCGCCAGTGCGGCGGACGCCCACGACGCGGCTTCGTTGCGGTCGAAGATGCAGCGGTGGTCGTACCCTGTGAGCTCGTCGACGCCCTCGATGAGGATGACGCGGTTGGGCTCGTAAGAGATGATCGCGCCCATCTTCTGCAGCACAGCGATCAGATCCATGATCTCGGGCTCGATAGCCGCGCCCCGAAGCTCGGTCACACCGGCGGCACGCACGGCGGTCAGCAGCACCTGCTCGGTGGCTCCGACGCTCGGGTAGGGCAGTTCGATGTTCGCGCCGTGGAGCCCCTCGGGCGCCGAGAGCCGGATGCCGGTCGGCAGCTTCTCGACGACCGCTCCGAACTGACGAAGTGCATCCAGGTGGAAGTTGATCGGGCGGTCGCCGATTCGGCACCCGCCGAGGTCGGGGATGAACGCTTCACCGAGCAGGTGCAGGAGCGGACCGCAGAAGAGGATCGGAATGCGGGAAGCACCGGCGTGGGCGTCGATCTCTTCCATGTGGGCCGACACGGCATCCGTCGGATCGAGCACGAGCGAGCCCGGTTCTGCTCCGTCGCTGACCTTGACCCCGTGAACTTCGAGCAGCGAACGGACGACCCGGACATCGCTGATCTGCGGCACATCGCGCAGGGTGCTGGGAGAGTCGCCGAGCAGCGATGCCACCATCGCCTTGGTCGCGAGATTCTTCGCGCCAGTGACGGTGACCCGTCCCCGGAGCGGACGTCCGCCGCGCACCAGCAGCACCTCGCCGGTCGGTTCGGTAGCTGCCGCCTGCGCGGCGTCGTCGCTCAGAAGCGTCTTCATCCGGGGTGAACCTCACTTGTATCTCGGCATCGCTGGACCGATCGGGTCTGCTGATGCCTCGGTAGTCGGCTACGGAACGGGGAGGGTTCGCGGCCGCCAGGATGCGCGGCGCGACTCGAACTGGGTGATCGCTTCTTCGTTTCGCAGTGTGAGCCCGATGTCGTCGAGCCCCTCCAGGAGCCGCCATCTAGTGTAATCGTCGATCTCGAAAGCGACCTGAAGGTCGCCGATCGTCGCGCTGCGCGCCTCGAGGTCCACCGTCATCTGGACACCGGGCTCGGCGTCGATCGCGGCCCAGATCGCCTCGAGGTCGCTCTCGCTGATGACACCGGTGAGCAGGCCCTGCTTGCCCGAATTGCCGCGGAAGATGTCGGCGAATTTGGGACTGAGGACAACCCGGAAACCGAAGTCGCGGAGCGCCCAGACCGCGTGCTCACGACTGGATCCGGTACCGAAGTCGGGACCGGCGACAAGGATCGAAGCGTTCGCGAAGGTCGGCTGGTTCAGGATGAATTCGGGATCCTGACGCCAGTTTGCGAACAACGCGTCCTCGAAGCCGGTCTTCGTGACGCGCTTCAGGTAGACGGCGGGGATGATCTGGTCGGTGTCGACTGCCGAGCGCTTCAGGGGCGCAACGACACCGGTGTGAGTTGTGAACTTGTCCATGTCAGGCCTCCGCTCCGCTGGCAGTAACCGTTTCGCTGACCGCAAGCGGCTCGAGATCGCTCGGGCTCGACAGCGTCCCCCGTACAGCGGTGGCTGCGGCAACGAGGGGCGAGACCAGGTGAGTGCGCCCACCCTTGCCCTGGCGACCCTCGAAGTTTCGGTTGGAGGTCGACGCGCACCGCTCACCGGGCGCCAGCTGGTCGGGGTTCATGCCCAGGCACATCGAGCACCCCGCGAAGCGCCACTCGGCGCCGAAGTCGGTGAAGACCTTGTCGAGACCCTCAGCCTCGGCCTCGAGTCGTACCCGAGCCGATCCCGGAACGACCATGACCCTGACATTCTCGGCCTTTGTGCGCCCCTGGATGATCGATGCGAAGGCGCGAAGGTCTTCGATGCGGCTGTTGGTGCACGAACCCATGAACACGGCATCCACCGGGACCTCCTTCAGAGGCGTCCCGGGGACCAGGTCCATGTATTCGATGGCACGCTCGGCCGCGGCACGCTCGTTGGGGTCGGTGAACGACTCGGGCGAGGGTACGCGGTCACTGAGCGACACGCCCTGACCGGGGTTGGTCCCCCAGGTGACGAAGGGCTCGAGCTCGTTAGCGTCGATGAAGACCTCGGCGTCGTAGACGGCGCCCTCGTCGCTGGGCAGCGTTCGCCAGTACGCGACGGCATCCTCCCAGTCCTGGCCCTTCGGCGCGTGGGGACGCCCCTCGAGGTAGGCGAAGGTGGTCTCATCCGGGGCGACCATGCCCGCGCGGGCACCGGCCTCGATCGACATGTTGCAGATCGTCATCCGTCCCTCCATGGAGAGGGACCGAATCGCAGAGCCGCGGTACTCGAGGACGTACCCCTGGCCCCCGTTGGTGCCGATCTTCGCGATGACCGCCAGGATGATGTCCTTGGCCGTCACACCGGGCTTGAGCTCCCCCTCGACGGTGATCGCCATCGTCTTGAAGGGCTTCAGAGGCAGCGTCTGGGTAGCGAGAACGTGCTCGACCTCGCTCGTGCCGATGCCGAACGCCATCGCGCCGAACGCGCCATGGGTCGAGGTGTGCGAGTCGCCGCAGACGACGGTGATGCCGGGCATCGTCAGGCCGAGCTGAGGGCCGACAACATGGACGATGCCCTGCTCTTTGTCGCCAAGCGAGTGCAGGCGAACGCCGAACTCCTCGGCGTTGCGGCGCAGCGTCTCGATCTGGGTCCGACTGGTGAGATCCGCGATCGGCTTGTCGATATCGAGCGTCGGGGTGTTGTGGTCTTCGGTGGCGATCGTCAGGTCGAGGCGTCGCACCGGGCGACCCTCGGCGCGAAGCCCGTCGAAGGCCTGCGGACTCGTGACCTCGTGCACCAGGTGCAGGTCGATGTAGATGAGGTCGGGCTGACCGTTCTCGCCCTTCACGACCAGGTGGTCGTCCCAGACCTTTTCGGCCAGGGTGCGGGGGTGATCGGGAATGCCGACATCGACGGTGGATTCGCTCATGAGCTCTTTCGTTCCAGGAGGTGTGGTTCAAGCCCGCGACGAAACTCCGCGACGGGGATGGCCTGAGAACTAGGACCCGTCGCGGCCGCTAAGAAGGAGGCGAGCGATCCGCATTCGCTCAGAATACCACCGGTATCAGGGACGCTCGTTGGGGCGATCGGCTGGCGCGGACGGGTCGACCGTCGAAGGTGTGCCCTTCTCGTGCGCGACGGCGGATGCCGCATCCGCCGCGCCGGCAGCGTGTGCCTGAGCCTCAGCTCGACGCTCGCGCGAAGACGCCAGGAGGCTTGCCGCGGTGGCCACAACCATCGAAATCACGATCACGCCGAGTGACATGAGCGTCGAGATCTCGGGGGCCCAGTCGATCGGCTCTCCCCCATTGATGAATGGCAGCTCGTTGACGTGCATGGCGTGGAGGAACAGCTTCACCCCGATGAAGGCGAGGATGAAGGCGATGCCGTAGTGCAGGTAGCGGAGGCGGTCGAGCAGATCGCCGAGCAAGAAGTAGAGCTGGCGCAGGCCCATGAGGGCGAAGATGTTCGCGGTGAACACGATGAAGGCACTCTGGGTGATGCCGAAGATCGCGGGGATCGAGTCGATCGCGAAGATGAGGTCGGTCACGCCGATCGCGACGAACACGATGATCATCGGTGTGAACATCCGCTTCCCGTCGACCGTCGTGCGGATCTTCGCGCCGTCATAATGGTCGCTGATGTCGACGGTGCGCCGCACCAAACGCACGACGAAGTTCTCCTTCTTCACGTCTTCGTCGTGGTCGGCGCCGGGGAATGCCTGTCGATACGCGGTCCAGACCAGGAACGCGCCGAAGATGTAGAAGACCCAGCTGAAATTCTCGATGATGGCGGCGCCGGCGAGGATGAACAGTCCCCGCAGGATGAGGGCGATGATGATGCCCACCATCAGCACTTCCTGCTGGTAGCGGCGCGGCACCGCGAACTGGCCCATGATGAGCACGAAGACGAACAGGTTGTCGATCGACAGGCTGTATTCGGTGAGCCAACCAGCAACGAACTGACCGGCGTACTCGCCACCGGCTATCAGCCACATCCCCCCAGCGAAGATCAGAGCGAGGGTCACGTAGAAGACCACCCAGAGCGTCGATTCACGCGTCGAGGGAATGTGGGGGCGCTTGAGGATGATGAGGAGGTCGGCGAGCAGGATCAGCGTCAGAACGACGAGCGATCCGATCTCGAACCAGAGCGGGAGGGTGAGATCCACGAGGGCCTTTCACGGCAGGCGGGCAGGTGCAGGGATCGAAAGTCTCTCCCCCGCCAGGTGACGGTGCGCGCCCGGGGCCGTCGGCCCGTGATGACGAACGCGCAAGAACGGGATACTCCCTCTCGCTCCCCCAGACTACCCGCCGGACGTCACGAGCGCCGACTCATAGGCGAGGATCACGAGCTGGGCGTCGCCGACGTGAACCGGGGGTCGACGATGCTTCCCACCGATCCGAGCAGGGCCAGCAGGACGATAGGCACCGTCACGCATGCCCCGTCAGTGAACCCCCGACGTCTGCTGCCGCGCACCGCGATATGAAACGCCGCGGCAGCCACCGCGATCGCGATTCCCGGCGAGAGCGTTTCCGGCCAGCGCCGCAGCGCCGAAACCCGCCAGCAGCACCAGCACAACGGCTAGCGGGCATCGGCGACGCCACGGCAGAAGCCCGATCTGCTCGTGCCGAACCCCTCGACGGGCGACGGGGCGAACACCAACGCTGCGACGATGAGCCCGAGGACCGAGCACCGCTCCTGTGGTTTCTCGATGTCGACGCCGTGAGACGAATCGCCGGATGCCGACACTGACGGGGTGAGAGACAATGAGGCGCGCCGACTCGCGGTGCGATACAGGGGAACCGATGACCGATTCAGTGACCACGGGCGATGCCGAACTCGTCGCCCGAGCCGCAGGCGGCAGCGAGCAAGCCTTCCGACTGTTGTATCGCGCCTACGTTCGGCCGGTGTACTGGATCGCGCACCGGCTCCTGGGCGATCCCTCAGACGCCGAGGACGTCGTGCAGGAAACCTTCGTCGTCGCCTGGCGCAAGCTCCCGGAGCTCGACCTGGCGTCAGACTCGCTGCTGCCGTGGCTGGCAACGATCTGCCGCTTCCAGTCGGCGAACCGGATGCGCGCACAGTGGAGGGATCGTGAGCACGCCGGCGCGGTGGCAGATGAGGCCCTCCCGGCGACGGTGGATGTCGAGCAGCAGATGATCGACGAGGAATACCTTCGCCTGATCGCCGCCGAGATCGCGACCCTCTCTGACACCGACCGTGAGATCCTGCGCCTGTGCGCGGCCGAAGGCTACGCCTACAGCGCCGCAGCTGAGCATCTCGGAATCCCGCACGGCGCTGTCCGCAACCGTCTCTCCCGCGTCCGCAGGCGTCTGCGGACCGTCGCCCAGGAGAGCACATGAACACCGAGAACCCCCAGCGTCCCGCCGCAGACCAGCTTCCTCTCATGAATGACGACCGCATCGCAATCCTGGAAGACCGCGTCTTCACCGCTATCGAAAGCGAGCGCGCGGCATCCGTTCGACGCTCTGTGGCTCAGGGCCGAGTGTGGATGGCGGGTGCGGCTGCAGCTGCCGTGGTGGCCGTCGCCGCCATCATCGCGCCGACCGTTCTCAGCGGGCTGAGCACGAATGAGGGCGCAGCAGCGGGCACCGTGTCCGCAGACATGTCCGTGGACGGCGGCATGTCGGGAGGTGAGATCGCACTCACGGACGGAGCGGTCGTCGACAGTTCCGTCGGTGGGAAGGCGATGGATTCGGCCATCGGCGAATCCGGTCGTTCGATCATCGCCTCCTCATCAGCCACCGTTGTGGTCGACGACGTTCGTGCCGCTGCTGACCAGATCGCGACCGCAGCCGATAGGCGCGGCGGGTACGTCGAGTCGATGAGTATCGGGTCCGATTACACGGGAGCGCCCGTCGATCTGGCCGACCCGGGCGTCGCCGTGACGAACGGGTGGATCATCGTGCGGGTTCCCGCCGATGACCTCGCCGACGCGATGGGCGACCTGGAGCAGGTCGGCGAGGTCACGGCATCCTCCATTGACCGGTTCGATGTCACCGACCAAGTGGTTGACTTGCAGGCACGGGCGGATGCCGCGCAGGCATCCGTCGACCGCCTGCTCGAGCTCATGGCGCAGGCAGGATCGGTTTCGGACCTCATCGCTGCGGAGTCCGCGCTTGCCGAGCGACAGGCAACGCTCGAGTCCTACCAGCAGCAGCTGGAAAGCCTCGAAGACCAGGTCGCGATGTCGTCGCTGAGCGTCTCATTCACTGTCCGCCACGAGGCGGCCGACGCAAACCCCGCCGGCTTCTGGGACGGCCTCGTGGCCGGCTGGAACGGCCTGGTCGCAACGCTCAACGGCATCGTCGTGGCGCTCGGGTTCCTCATCCCCTGGATTGCGGTGCTCGCGGTGATCGGCGGCGTCGTCTGGGGTGTGGTGGTGCTGGTACGCCGGCGGCGCGCCCCTCCGCGCAGGAGTGAGCTCGGGGCGGTCGCCAGCACGCAGCGCTCGGGACAGACCCCCAGGTAGCGCGTCAACGAGCGGCGTCGAGTGCGAATGCGGTAGCTCGCACCGCGTCGCTCGCAGATGAGGGAGCCATTGCCAAGAACCGGTTCACTCGCCGTCGCCCGCATCCAGATCTACGCTCGGCACCGCCGCCTCTACGACAACCGCCGCACCCAGGTCGGCGCCTGGGCACTGGAGCCCACGGCAGCCGAAACGTTGCGCCGCGAGCACAACCTGCAGCTCACCACGGCCGAGGCCGCGCGGTGGCTGGCAGACTACGAAGCGGCGTTTGGCGCGGCCTACGCACGGCGCGGCTACCTCGGCCCGCGGACCGTGCCCGCATACCGGCGACTGCAAGAGGACGCAGCAGGAACAGCAGGTCCACCGCCGCATCGCGCTCAACACTGGAGCACCGGGACAGCCCCGCAGCATCCTTGGACGCATCGGCCGGGCGATCCAGCGGCCTAGCCCGCCGTCTCCGCCCCTCCGTCAAGATCCACCTGGTCGGGAGCCGCCCGATGTCGGGCTCGGAGACGGTCCCGCCGATCTCCTCTGCGATGAGCGCACCGCATTCCCCTGTACTCGTCGACCTTCGGCTTGACGAATCGCTGGTAGGCGAGGGTTCCGACCACACCCGCGGCGATCAATCCCAGCGCAACGACGGGGTTGATCGAGTCGCCCCCTTCGCCGTCTTCGCCGTCTTCGCCGTCCTCGTCATCAAGGTCACGAATGATCGCTTGCGTGTCGAGGCTGGAGTCCCCTTCCGATCGTAGAAGAGGACTCTTGTCTCCGGGAGCGCCCATACGCGATTGCGAGTAGTCGGTGCCCTTGGGACGACCCACGAGCTTCTTCTCCCAGATCATGCCGTCGTCGGCTTAGAGGTCGCGCCGGTAGGTCATGGTTTTTGGGTGGGTCGGTTGTCCCAGCGGTAGCGGGTCCAGGCTTCTCGGATGAGGCGTCTTGTGGTGATGATCGTGGTGGCGAGGGCGATGAACGCGTCGATCACGCGGGCTCGGACCTCGGTGCAGATCTGGAGTTTCCGGAACCCGCGTGTATGCCAGCAGTTCGTTCTCTCTACGATCCATCGGGTTCCCGGCCTGGAGCGGCTCGCCCTTCTTGCTGATGACATAGTCGCAGCCGAGGACATCGAGCAGGTCGCGGGTTTTGCTGGAGTCGTAGCCGGCATCCAGGTGCACGGTGATCCGTTCGGGGAGGTCGAACTCGAACCGGTCGAGCTTCTCCAGCGTCGGCGCCAGCAGTGGTGAGTCATGACAGTTCGCGCCAGCGACCACGCAGCCGATCGGGATTCCGTTCCCGTCGACGAGGACCGAGCGTTTCGTGCCCTGTTTGCCGCGATCCACCGGTGAACGGCCCGCGGCCTCGCCACCGCACGGAGCCTTGACGATGCACCCGTCCACGGCCTTGACGTACGCGGCGCCGAGCACGAGCACCTGCACGAGCTTGTCGAACACGACCCGGTCCGGCACGCGAGGCCGGTGACAGCCCAGCGGATGCTCATCCAAGACCGGCGGGATGAGTGCTTCGAACTGGTGCCCGATCGGTTCAATGATCGATGATGAAACGGCGGGCACGAGGCGTCCTGGAAACCAGCGAGTTCTTCACACAACCGTGACCAACAGGTCTCGTGCCCGCGTCACCTCAACGCCACGCCGTCACCTACCGGCGCGACCTCTTAGTCCACCACCATGCCCGAATCCTATCGATCGCAGTTCGTGACGCGGGGGTCGTCAGCACTCCATGCGGCTCTATCCTGTCTGACGTCGGGCCTACCCGGTATCATAGGAGGATGGTGAACACGGCGCTCATGGAACAGGTCGAACGGCTCAGCCCATCCGAGCTGGTAGAGCTTCGTGACGTGATCCAGGCCAAGCTCGGCGATGACGTGCCCTCCGGTCAGTGGGCGATCTTGGAGCAGCGCGTCGCCGAGGCTGACGCAAACCCCGACGACTACATCACGCTCGACGAGTTGAAGGCGCGCCGTCGCGCGCGTCGGACTACGTGAGTTACACCGTTCGACTCCTCGCCAATGCTCAGCGTGACCTCACTGACATCGAGGCGTACTACGACGAGCAGGCTCCCCACGAGACGGAACGCTGTCTCGACGCGATCGAGGCGGTCATGGACTGGATAGCGGAACACGCGCACCAGCCGCCCGCCAGCCGGTTCGGGCTGCGCCACGTCAGCACCGAGACGTTCCGCTACCTCGTCTGGTATCGCCTGTTCGAGGAAGAACGGTTCGTGCAAGTCGTGGCCGTTCTGCATCATCGCCGCGGAGACGACGCCCTTGCCGAGCGGGTTCCCTAAACCCGCTACAGGCTGATCCCGCGGCCCCGCTCCGGCCCGCCGCGAGTCGGACTGTGAGTGTCGCGTTCCGGCATTGCCAGCCGTGCTGCGCGCTCTGCCAGCGCCGCCGCCGCGAGGCGTTCGGCTTCGGCGCGCTCGCAGATCAGAGCTGCTGCCTGCGCGGGCGGTAGGGCCTCGATCTGGGCGAGAACCTGCCGATCCTGCTCGGCGCGCTGCGCATAGTCCTCCTGCGCCCAGCTCGGGACGCGCGGCGGGGTGGCGGGCGTCGATCCCCAACGCTCGCGCACATCGGCCGCCGCTTAGCAGGATTCCTGTCCTGCGGCCTGCTGGGTGCGTGCGGCGCTGCGGCGGCGGAGTCGGCTGGCGGATCATCGGCTTCGCTCGCTCGGTCCAGCGCGGCCATGAGCGCCCCCGCGTCCTCGAAGGCGTGCTCGACCAACGGGGCCACCGTCTCGGCACGCACCGTTTCGGCGTGCTCCCGTGCAGCGGGGAGCTTCGTGTGCGGCTCGCCGTCGGCGGCGCGGTGCTCGTCCGCGTGGTGGTCGAGCCGGCCGGCGGCCTTTGACCACCACGCCTCCCGCTTCTCCGCGTCCTCGATTCGCTCTGTGAGCCGGACGCGCTCGGCGTTCACTTCTCGTACTGGCTCGCCCGCGACGATTCCCGCCACGGCGAGTTGCGCCCGCTCGGTCGCCTCGGTCAGTCCGCGATCGGCACGGCCGCGCTCGAGCGCGGCCGTGAACTGCTCGCGTGCGTCGCGTACGTCGGCGGCGACGACGTGCAGCCGGTTCGCTTCCCGCCCTCGGGTGAGGCGGTCCGCTCCCGCGCGACGGCGGCGCGCAGTGCTTTGGTGTCGATCCGCTCGATCCTAGCTATTGCACAACCGTACCAGTTGCTATACAACTGTATAGATAGCCGGGGTTGCGAAGGAGCAATAGCGTGTCGGTGAGTCCAGATGCAGGGTCGCTTGCCGGCGTCAGGGTCCTCTCGCTCGCGGTGAACCTTCCAGGTCCCTTGGCGGCCGCCCGCCTCGCCTCGATGGGTGCGTCGGTGACCAAGGTCGAGCCGCCCGCGGGCGACCCGCTCCAGCTGGTGGCGCCGGGCTGGTACGACGAGCTCGTGGCTGGCCAGGAGGTCATCGCCCTCGATCTCAAGGACGTTGCTGGCCGCTCGGACCTGGAGGGGCTGTTGGGTACCGCCCACGTACTGCTGACCGCGATGCGGCCTTCTGCGTCTGATCGCCTGGACTTGGGCGCCAGCGTGGAGCGGCACGCCCTGGTGCACGTGGAGATCGTCGGGTACGACGGTGACCGCGCGGACGAGCCCGGCCACGACCTGACCTACCAGGCGGCCCACGGCACCCTGCTCCCTCCGTCGATGCCGCTGGTGCCGTTGGTCGACGTGCTGGGAGCGGAGCGAGCCGTGACTGCGACACTTGCCGGCCTTGGCCGACGGAGCGACATCGGCGCGGCCGTGCACGAGCGGGTCGTGCTCGATGACGTCGCCTTCCATGCGGGGGCCGCAGTCCGCCACCGACTCACCGGCCCGGGTGACGTCCTCGGCGGGGGGCTGCCGGCATACGGCATCTACGCGACCATGGACGGGCACGTGGCCGTCGGCGCGATCGAACCCCACTTCGCCGAGCGCCTGGCCGGTGCCGTCGGCCGTACCCGTGAAGAGCTGGCAGCCCGCTTCGCGACGGAGTCCAGCGCGCACTGGGAGTCGCTGGGCCGCTCGCTCGACATCCCCATCGTCGCGGTCCACGATGTGCATCCCGTCGCCGCGCACTCGACGCCTGCCCGGTCCCACACCGGGTCCGACGACTGATCCCTCACCCGCCAGGAGCCCGCCATCCGCAGCCTCGCCCGAGTCCTCTCCCGAACGGCCACTCGCGTTCCTGAACGGATCGCGGTCCAGTTCGGCTCCACATCGCTGACCCATGCCGCGCTCGACCGACGCGTGAACCAGCTAGCGCGCGAGCTGGCTGGGCACGGCCTGAGCAAGGGCGACAGGGTCCCGCTGCTCTCGCGGAACAGCGATGCCTTCGTCGTCGCGCTCTTCGCCGGGCTCCGGCTCAGGGCCATCGTCGTGCCCGTCAATCCGCGCTCCGCGCCACCCGAAGTCGACCACTTCGTCACGGACTCCGGAGCGAGGCTGCTCCTGTTCGGACCCGAGCTCGTCTCGAACGTCCGCGGATGGCAGGCACAGCAGGAGGGGCCGGGCGGCATACCTGCCCTCGCGCTGGGGGAGGCGGACGATTTCGACGACGTGCTCACAGCGTCGTCCACGCAGTCCGGGAACCCGCTCGATGTCGAGGTCGCCGAGGACGACGACGCGCTCATCATCCACACCTCGGGCACGACCGGCCGGCCCAAGGGCGCGCTCTTCGACCAGCACCGCATCGTGTGGGTGGGGATCAACACGGCGCTCGGTCTCTATCTGCACGAGGGGAAGCGGATGCTGCACGCCGCGCCGCTCTGCCACTCGACCAGCGTGGACGAGGACGGGTACATCACCCTGGTCGACCGGCTCAAGGACATGATCATCACTGGGGCCGCAACGTGTACTCCGCCGAGGTCGAGAGCGCCCTGGCCGGCCACCCGGCCGTGGGGGACATCGCCATCGTCGGGCGCCCGGACGACGAGTACGGCGAGAAGGTCGTCGCCGTCACGCCACGGGACGGAGCCGAGCTCACGCTTGCTGACCTGCGCGATGACGAGCTCCCCCGCAACCCGTCGGGCAAGATTCTCAAGCACCGCATCCGGAAGAAGCTCCATGGCTGAGCCATCCAGACCACGCGCCTGCGAACGCTCCCTCGCCCACCCGCCCGGGCGGCACACGTGGCAGACCCTGCGGCTGACCGTCGATGGGCCGGTCGCCAGGATCGAACTCACCCGCCCCGAACGCCGCAACGCACTGAGCACTGGCTCGGCGCACGATCTGCTGGCCGCGCTGGCGGACGTCGCCGAAGACGATGCCCCGCGCGTCGTCGTGCTCACAGCGGCCGGTGGCAGCTTCTGCGCAGGCGCCGACCCGATCGACCTCGACGCCGACCGGCTCGGCGACGCGATGGCCGAGTTCAACACCATCATCCCGGCGCTGCGCGACCTGCCCCAGCCGGTCATCGCGAAGGTCCGCGGCTCCGCCGTCGGCGCCGGGTGCAACCTCGCCCCGGCCGGTCGGCTCTCGCCGCCTTCTCCCGTTCCGCCCAGGCCCGCACCAAGCACCTGCTCGACACGACGTGGGACGACACCTTCGCCGACGCCCGGCACCGCGAGGCTGCCGCGCAGGTCGCCGACGCCTCCACGCCCGAGTTCCACCACGCCCTGACCACCTTCCGCACCCGCTACCAAGGAGCTCAACCATGACCCGTGAAGCCGTCATCGTCGACGCCGTCCGCACACCCGTCGGCAAGCGCGGCGGCCAGCTGCGCACCTGGCATCCCGTCGACCTGCTCGCGCACACGCTCGCCCAACTCACCGTGCGCACGGGCGTGGACCCGGATCGTCTCTCGGACGTTATCGTCGGCTGCGCCATCCAGCGCGGCGAGCAGACCGGCAACGTCGCCCGCAACGCCCTGCTCGGCGCGGGCCTGCCCATCGGACTGCCCGGCACGACCATCGACCGGCAGTGCGGCTCCGGGCAGCAGGCTGTTCACTTCGCGGCCCAGGCGATCAGGTCCGGCGAGTACGACTTCGCCATCGGCGCCGGCGTCGAGTCCATGAGCCGGGTCGACCTCGGCCCGCTCTTCGTCCCCGGCGGCGGACGAGGCGACTGGTACGGCGAACGGGCCCTCGCCCGGTTCGGCGGCGACCTGCCCGCACAGGGCCCGTCCGTCGAGCTCGTGGCCAAGAAATGGGGCTTCACCCGCGACCAGCTCGACGCGTTCAGCGTGCAGAGCCACCTGCGCGCTGCGGCGGCGACCGACGCCGGCCACTTCGCGTCGGCGCTCGTGCCCCTCGACGGCACACACAAGGACGGCACGATCGCGCCCATGGTCCGGGACGAGGGCATCCGATCCGACATCGACCCTGCACGGGTCGCAGCCCTTCAGCCCGCGTTCTCCCCGGACGGAGTCATCACCGCCGGCAACGCCTCGCAGATGAGCGATGGCGCCGCCGCCCTGCTCGTGGCCGAGCGCGCCGCCGCCGAGGCAGCCGGCCTACGCCCCCGCGCACGGATCGTCTCGATGGCCGTGGCCGCGGACGACCCGGTGCTCCAGTTCACCGCGATCATCCCAGCCACCCAGAAGGCCCTGGACCAGGCGGGCCTGGCCGTCGGCGACATCGACCTCGTCGAGGTCAACGAGGCCTTCTCGCCGGTGCCGCTGCTGTGGCGGGAGGAGTTCGGGTACCCCGAGGACCAGCTCAACGTCAACGGCGGCTCCATCGCCATCGGCCACCCGCTCGGCTCGACCGGCGCACGCCTGCTCACGCAGCTCGTCAACGAGCTCGAGCGCAGGCAGGCCCGATACGGGCTGCTCACCATCTGCGAAGGCGGCGGCATGGCCAACGCCACCATCATCGAGCGCATCGCCTGAGGAGAACCGTCATGGACATCAGCAACCGCACCTTCCTCGTCACCGGCGGCGCGTCCGGGCTCGGCGGTGCCACCACCACCGCCTTGCTCGAGCGAGGCGCGCACGTTGTCGTCGCCGACCTGGCCGGGACCGCACCCGCCGGCTCGGTCTTCGTCGAGACCGACGTCACCGACCCCGACGCGGTGGCCCACGCCGTCGACGTCGCCACCCAGCAGCCGGGACCGCTCTCGGGTGTCGTCAACTGTGCGGGCATCGGTGTGGCCGAGAAGGTCCTCGGCAAGACCGGCCCGCATGCGCTGGACCTCTTCATGAAGGTCCTCCAGGTCAACCTCGCCGGCACCTTCAACGTCATCCGTCTCGCCGCCGCTGCCATGAGCCAGTCCGACCCCGGCCCCAGCGGAGAACGTGGCGTCATCGTCAACACCGCCTCTGTCGCCGCGTTCGACGGCCAGATCGGTCAGGCAGCCTACTCCGCGTCCAAGGGCGGGGTCGTCGCGATGACCCTGCCCATCGCGCGCGAGCTCGCCCGCTACGGAATCCGCGTGGCCACCATCGCGCCAGGCCTGTTCCTCACCCCGATGATGGGCGTGCTGCCCCAGGCCGCCCGCGACTCCCTCGGCCAGCAGGTGCCCTTCCCCGCACGACTCGGCGACCCGACGGAGTATGCCGCCCTCGCCGTCCACATCATCGAAAACCAGATGGTCAACGGCGAGGTGATCCGCCTCGACGGAGCCCTGCGCATGACCGCACGCTAAAGGAGAACGCCATGATTACAGCATCCCCGAGCCGCACCATCGTCACCGGCTACCCCTCCACGATGGGGGACGACGTCCAGCTCAACACCACGACCCTCATCCGCCACGCGGCACGCACGCACCCCGAGCGGGAGATCGTCTACCGCCGCCCCGACGGGGAGTGGGACCGCTACACGTATGCCGCGGCATACGAGCGGGTCGTCCGCGGCGCCAACGCCCTGCACGGCCTCGGCGTCCAGCCCGGTGACCGGGTCGGCATCCTCGACTGGAACAGCCGCCGCCACTACGAGCTGTACTGGGCCATCCCCGGACTCGCGGCGGTCATGGTCCAGCTCAACCTGCGCCTGGCGCCGGAGGACCTCTCGTTCGTCATCGAGGACAGCGGCACCTCCGTCATCTGCGTCGACGAGTCGCTGCTGCCGGTCGCCGAGGCGGTCGCCCCCCGGCTGCCCGGGGTGCGCGCCTGGGTCGTCATGAGCGACAAGCCGCTCTCGCAGATCGAGACCAGCCTGCCCAACGTCCACCACTACGAGGACCTCGTCGCCGCCGCGAGCGGGCACATCGCCTGGCCGGAGGTCGACGAGCACTCCGCGTACGGCGCCTGCTACACGACCGGCACCACCGGCCGGCCCAAGGGCGTCTACTACTCGCACCGGGCGATCTACCTGCACTCCTACGCCATCGCCACGAACATCGGCATGGTCCTCGACGACTGCACCATGCTCATCACCCCGATGTTCCACGGCCAGGCGTGGGGCCTGCCGCAGGCGGCAACGCTGATGGCGAACAAGATCGTCCTGCCCGGCCGCTACGCCGCCGAGGACACCAAGCCGCTGACCGACGCCATCATCGCCGAGGGTGTCACCGTCGCCAACGGCGCGCCGGCGATCTTCCTGCCGATGCTGCACTACATCGAGACGCTCGAGGAGAAGCCGGATCTGTCCCGGCTGCGAATGATGTCCGGTGCGACCGAGCCGCCGCTGTCGATGATGCGCGGCTTCCACGACCTGACGGGCGCCGAGATCGTCCACGCCTACGGCGCGACCGAGACTACACCGCTCGTGACGATGAACCGGTACAAGCCGAGCGTTCGGGAGCGCCTCAGCGAGGACGAGCTGTTCGAACTCAAGCGCAAGCAGGGCCTGCCCGTCACCGGCGTCGACATCCGGCTCGTCGACGGCATCGGCAACGACGTGGTCTGGGACGGCGTGACGCCGGGCGAGATCTGCATGCGCGGCCCGTGGATCACCCAGACGTACCACAACATGCCCGAGGACGACCGGGCCGACCGGTTCCACGACGGCTACTGGCGCAGCGGCGACGTCGGGACGATCGACGCGGACGGCTACCTGAAGGTGACCGACCGGGTGAAGGACGTCATCAAGAGCGGTGGGGAATGGATCTCCTCGATCGACATGGAGAACCTGCTGCTGAGCCACCCGGCGATCGCCGAGGCCGCCGTCGTGGGGTTGGCCCATCCGAAGTGGCAGGAGCGACCCTTCGTCCTCATCGTCCCCCGGCGGGGTCAGGAGGTCACCCTCGAGCAGGTGCGCGACCACCTCTCCAGCGCCTTCGCCTCCTGGCAGCTGCCTGACGCGATCGAGATCGTCTCGGAGATCCCCCGCACGAGTGTCGGCAAGTTCGACAAGAAGCGGATCCGCGCCGCATACGCAGGAACCTACGAAGGAGACCACGGCAATGCCTGAGCAGCTCGTGACCGTCGAGCGCCACGGCACCACCGTGGTGCTCACGCTGGACCGGCCCTCCGCCCTCAACGCGTTGAGCCGCGCGCTCGTAGCCGAGTTCGCCACCCGCCTGGAAGAGGCCGCCGCAGACGAGGCCGTTCGCGCAGTCGTGCTCACCGGGTCGGCGAAGGCCTTCTGCGCCGGCGCCGACATCAGCGAGATCCCCGGCATGACCGGGGCCTCGCCGCTGGACACGCTACCCTTCGACCGGCTCTTCGACACCGTGGCCACCCTGAGGGTCCCCACGATCGCAGCAGTCCGCGGGCTCGCCTTCGGCGGCGGCTGCGAGCTCGTTCTCGCCTGCGACACCGCTGTAGCCGGGCGATCGGCACGCTTCGCCGTACCTGAGGTCAAACTTGGCGTCATCCCCGGCGCGGGCGGCACGCAGCGCCTGGTCCACGCCGTGGGCAAGGCCAAGGCGATGCGCATGCTCGCCACCGGGGCGCCGGTCGACGCGGAATGGGCCTACGCCGCAGGACTCGTCGCGGACCTCGTCGACGACGACCAGGTCCTCCACCGCGCTCTCGAGCTCGCCGGCCAGATTGCCGAAAACGCCCCACGAGCCGTCGCGTATGCCGTCGACTCGGCTCGCCGGGCCAACGACCTCCCGCTCCACCAAGGCCTCGCCCACGAACGACGCAACTTCCTGCTCGCGCTTGGCACGTCCGATGCGCAGGAAGGCGTCGCCGCCTTCACCGACCGACGCACCCCCGCCTTCACCGGCAGATAGGACGACCCAGATGATTCTCGACGACTACCGGTCTCCTTGGCTGACCGAGGACCTTGCTGACCTGCAGCAGCTGGCCCGGACCTTCATGCAGAAGGAGGTCGTGCCCAACCAGGCGCGCTGGGCCGAGCAGCACATGGTCGACCGCGACTTCTGGCGCGCCGCCGGAGCCGCCGGGCTGCTGTGCATCAGCATCCCCGAGGAGTACGGCGGGGGAGGGGGCACGTTCGCGCACGAGGCCGTCATCGCCGCCGAACAGGCCCGGGTCGCCGACGACGCCTGGGCCAACAGCGTCCACAGCACGATCGTCGCCCACTACCTCGCCGCATTCGGCACCGAGGAGCAGAAGCGGCGCTGGCTGCCCGGTATGGCCTCCGGTGACCTCGTCGGCGCCATCTCCATGACCGAGCCCACCACGGGCTCGGACCTGCAGCGGGTGCGCACCCGCGGCATACGCGATGGCGACGACTACGTCATCAACGGCTCCAAGACGTTCATCTCCAACGGCACCCACGCCGATCTGCTCGTCATCGTCACACGGACGAGCGACGAGCCGGGGGGGCGGGGCCTGTCGCTCATCGTCGCCGAGACGAGGGACCTGCCCGGCTTCCAGCGGGGCAGGGTCCTGGAGAAGATCGGGATGCACGGGCAGGACACGCGGGAGCTGTCGTTCGTCGACATGCGAGTGCCGGCCGCCAACCTCCTCGGCGGCGTCGAGGGCCGGGGCTTCCAGCAGCTGATGGAGCAGCTACCCCAGGAGCGGCTCATCATCGCCGTCACCGCCGCCGCCGCCGCCGACACCGCCGTCCGTGAGGCAGTCGCCTACGCCAAGGAGCGGGAGGCCTTCGGGCAGGACCTGCTCTCCTTCCAGAACACGCGCTTCGTCCTGGCCGAGTGCGCTGCCGACGCACTCGCCGCCCGAACCCTCGTCGACAGCTGCATCACCAGGCACGTCGCCGGCGAGCTCGACGCAGCTGGCGCCTCCCTGGCGAAGTTCTGGTGCACCGACATCCAGAACAAGGTCGTCGACCGCTGCCTGCAGATCTTCGGCGGCTACGGTTACATTATGGAGTACCCCATCGCCCGGATGTACGCCGCCGCCCGCGTGCAGAAGATCTACGGCGGTACCAACGAGATCATGAAGGAACTGGTGGCCCGATCCCTATGACCTTCCGCGACACATCGAGCACCGGACCCGCCCTACTTCCCGCCGAGGACATGCCCGTCGGGGAGGAGATCGACTGCGGCTCCTATGAGGTGACCGAGGAGGAGATCGTCGACTTCGCCACGACGTGGGACCCCCAGTACTTCCACATCGACCGCGATCTCGCCGAGCACAGCGACTTCGGAGGCCTCATCGCCAGCGGCCTGCATACCGCGTCGATCTTCCAGAGGCTCGCCACCACCGGCGTCTACCAGCGATACGACGTCGTTGCCGGCAAAGAGATCCACAACATGCGCTTCCTGCGCCCGGTCCGCGCCGGAGACACGCTGACGTGCACCATCGTCATCCGGTCCGTCGACCCCGCCGGTCCCGGACGATCACTGGTCACGATCTACGGGGCGCTCGCCAACCAACATCACCGACCCGTACTCGAACTCCACGTCGAATCCTTGGTGCGCTCCCGAGCGGTCCAGCAGAGTGCCGTCAACTCAGATTGACACGCTGTTCTGCACGCCATCGCAGTGGTGTTCCTGGTCTCGCCTTACACCTGAGCGGGCGACGCTCACGACCCGCAGATCCGTTCAACGCGTAGGCTACGGCACCTATCCCTCCCTGGCCCTGCGCGGCGGAAGACCGTGACCCTCGACCCGGAGGTCGCGTAAACAACCAGCCATCCGGGAGACTCAGGACGCGTCAACGCTTCCATCGGGTGCCAACTGGGCCGCAGGCCATACGCAGACCCGCCGCGTATGTCGCCCCGCGCTCACCGAACATGTCCGTGAAAGTCCCGCGCGGACAGGCGGCGCTGTGACGCGGCTTTGGATCGAGGGTCTCCGCCAATTTCGCGTGACGGTGACCATGACCGCCACCGAGCATGAGGAAACCGCCCGGAGCGGCGACGCGGGCCAGTTCTCGAACGGCGATCGCGAAGTCATCGTCCGGGACGTAGTGCAGCACGCACCAGCAGAAGACCCGTGCGGCCACGCCGTCGGCCAGCGGGAGCTGGGTGAGTGATGCCGCTGCGAAGGGGAGGTCTAGGTTGTGGCTGCGCGCTACTCGGAGCATCTCGGTTGAAATGTCGATGTCGGTGACCTTGAGGCCCGCGCCCGCCACGATGATCCGGCGCGCGAAATGATCAACATGGTCGCACAACAGTCTCCAGCAGTCGTGCCTGGTGTCGAACCCGAGCCGCAGCTCGCGGTGTGGCCAT
Source organism: Microbacterium sp. UBA837 (assembly GCF_002296025.1). Classification (NCBI taxonomy): domain Bacteria; kingdom Bacillati; phylum Actinomycetota; class Actinomycetes; order Micrococcales; family Microbacteriaceae; genus Microbacterium; species Microbacterium sp. UBA837. The sequence goes on along the minus strand of NZ_DBHD01000022.1, from coordinate 2,053 downwards.
TCCTCTTCCTCTAGGGGCTCGATCCACAGCGACAGGTCGGCAGCCTGAACCGCGACCTCATCCAGTACACCCCGTGCTTGAGCGCACTGCGGTGGACACCTTCACGCGGCGTGGCCGCCCAGAGCGCGACGAATCGCCTCTGAGCGCGTCACGTGTTCCCGCGCGGCGTACGCGTCGAGCGCCGCGATCTCCTCGGCCGTGAGCCGCACGGCGATGACCTGCGTGGGCTCGGCCCCGCGCCCCGGACGGCCCCGCCCGCGGCGCTTCAGTTCCGCGACGTCATTCCCGGCCTCGACCTCGTCTGCCCACTTCCGAATCCGCTCCTCGGTCACTTGGTCATCACTCACCATGACAAAATCGTATAACGAAAACCGGCGCCCACAAAGGCGCCGCGGATATGCGCCTTTGTGGGCGGAAGGACGCACCGCCGGAAGTCAGCCCCGGTGCTCGGGTCAGGGGGTGACGTCCACGACGAGCTGTGGCTTCTTGGATGAGCCCATGTCGTCGTCGAACTCCTCGGCGATGCGGTCGACGAGCGGCTGGAGGAACAGTCGCCCGAGTTGTCGGACCATGATCGTGATGACCTGTTCGCCGACGGCGTGTTTCGTGGAGGCGACGCCGGCCTGTCGCAGGTCGTGGACCTGTTGGGCGGAGAGCTGGCTGAGCCGGCTGACCAGGTCGCCGCGCTCGGCGCGGCCATCGAGAATGGCTCGGCGCAGGTAGTCGACGATCGCCTGGTTCGCGGACAGCATGTCGGCGACGGCGTGGTCGCGCGCGGCCGCGATCTCGTCTGCCGGCCGGCTGGCGAGCGGCACGGACGCGATGGTCTCGGCGAACTGCTGGACGATGCCGAGCTCGACGGATTCCCGGAGCGCTTCCTTGGTTCCGTAGTGGTGAACGATGAGGCCGACGGTCACGCCTGCAGCGGCGGCGATGGCGCGCAGCGAGGTGGCGTCGACGCCCTGCGCGGCGAAGAGTTCGAGGGCGGCGTTGCGGATTCGTGCCTTCGCCGTGAGGTCGTCTGCGTACACGGCCGCGCCCGGCTGTCGCTCCGCCATCTGCCCCTCGTTCCTGTTCATTGTTGGAGTTGAGTCCATAACGTTGGTGGACGACGATCCCGGGGAGCGTGTCCTGCAGACGTAGGTACGGTCACCGCGTAATCCTTCGAGTGATCTCTCACGACCGCCTCGAAGAAAGTGCACAGCGATGACCGCGAACCCCATTATCGACCCTTCCACGTTCCTGGACGAGCAGCTGGCCCAGGCCAGCCCGGATATTTGATGCGCGAGCTGTTGGCGACGTTCGTCAACGCGCTGCTCTCGGCGCAGGCCGACAGTGTCTGCGGCGCCGAATACGGCGCCCGCACCTCCGAGCGGACCAACCGGCGCAACGGGTACCGCCACCGGGACCTTGACACCCGGGTCGGGACCCTCGACGTGGCGATCCCGAAGCTGCGCGAGGCGACCTTCTTCCCGGACTGGCTGCTGACCAAGCACCGCCGCGCGAAGGCGGCCCTCACGACGGTGGTGGCGACCTGCTACCTGCTCGGGGTGTCTCTCTGATACGCGAAGAGAGGCCTGCATGAGCGAGGGATCTGAGGGCGTCGTGCAGACCGGGCCGGGGCCGCTGTTCTACTCCGAGGAGGAGACGGCAGCGCTGCTCGGGATCCACCACACGACCGTTCACGCGCTCGCCCTGGACGGCGTCGGCTGGTTCGATGACGCCGCCGCGGTCGGGATCAAGGGCCCTCACGCCGCACGAGCTGCGCCACACAATCGCGTCGCTGGCGTTCAGCGCGGGGCGAACGTCAAGGCGGTTCAGCGGATGCTCGGGCACGCCTCGGCCGCGGTGACGCGGTGACGTGTACGCCGACCTGTTCGATGACGAACTGGACAGCGTTGCCACGGCGATCGATCGCGCCGCGATGCAATCGGACGTTGCCAATCTGTTGCCAAAGGCCGCGTAGGGCCTGGAAACGGCCCATCGCCAGGAACGCGGAAACCCCCGGATAACCGGGGGCATTCGTGCGGTTGGTGACCCCAGCGGGATTCGA
>NZ_DBHD01000056.1:0-7923 GCF_002296025.1 Microbacterium sp. UBA837 | reverse complement strand
CTCGCACGCTCCTTTCCCCGTCGCCGACGCCTCTGAAGTCTAGTCACGCCGTACTCTCGTGCTGAGACCACGGGCGAACCCGGCAAGAACAAGCAGTATCCGGGTGGAACGTGGTGTCACTTCACCTGAGATCGAGTCTCATCCGGTAGCATTGGCGGTTAACCGATCCGCTTTTCACCGGTACCGAAGGAGTTGCCGTGGTTCAGTTCGATACCCCCGCGGTCGTGGCCCCCGACCCGCAGGCCAACATCACCGATCTGCTCGTGGAGCGGGTGAAGAAGACGCCGCAACTCGCGCTCTTCGCCGTGCCCGAGGGCACCGGCTGGCGAGACATCACCGCATCCGACTTCCTGAACCAGGTGGTGGCGCTGGCCAAGGGTCTCGTCGCAGCCGGCATCGAGCCGGGCGACAAGGTGGGTTTCATCGCGCGAACGACCTACGAGTGGACGCTCGTCGACTTCGCGATCTTCTTCGCCGGCGCCGTCATGGTCCCGATCTACGAGACCAGCTCCCCCACCCAGATCGCGTGGAACCTCTCCGATTCGGGAGCGGTGGCCTGCATCTGCGAGTCGGCCGATCATGAGGACCGGGTGCAGGAAGTGCTCGCCGAGCTCCCGAACGTCCGCTCGACGTGGGCGATGCACAAGGGCGACCTCGACGCGCTCGTCGAGAAGGGCGCCGCCGTCACGGATGACGAGATCGAACGGCGTCGCTCCCTCGCCGTGGGCGCCGACATCGCAACGCTCATCTACACGTCGGGGTCGACCGGTCGCCCGAAGGGCTGCGTCCTGACGCACAGCAACTTCGTCGAGCTCTCCCGCAATTCCGCGGAGGCACTGAACGAGGTCGTGGCCAAGCCGGGCGCATCGATGCTCCTGTTCATCACGACAGCCCACGTGTTCGCGCGGTTCATCTCGATCCTCAACGTCCACGCGGGCGTGAAGACCGGGCACCAGCCCGACACCAAGCAGCTTCTCCCCGCGCTCGGATCCTTCAAGCCGAGCTACCTCCTGGCCGTTCCCCGGGTGTTCGAGAAGGTCTACAACTCGGCGGAGCAGAAGGCGGAGGCCGGCGGAAAGGGCAAGATCTTCCGCGCGGCCGCGCACACCGCGATCGAGCACTCGAAGTACGTGCAGGAGGGACGCAAGGTCCCGTTCATGATGGGCGTGAAGTTCCGCCTGTTCGACAAGCTCGTGTATTCGAAGCTCCGCGAGGCGATGGGCGGGCGCGTCGAGTACGCCGTGTCGGGATCCGCGCCGCTGGGTGAGCGCCTCGGCCACTTCTTCCACGGCCTCGGCGTCGACATCCTCGAGGGGTACGGCCTGACCGAGACGACCGCGCCCGCGACCGTCAACCTCCCGGGCAAGTCCCGGATCGGGACTGTCGGCCCTGTGCTTCCCGGCGTCGGCGTACGCATCGCGGAGGATGGCGAGATCGAGGTTCGCGGCATCGTCGTCTTCAAGGAGTACTGGCGCAACCCCGAGGCGACAGCCGCCGCCTTCGATGGCGAGTGGTTCAAGACGGGGGACATCGGCGCCTTCGACAAGGACGGGTTCCTCCGGATCACCGGCCGGAAGAAGGAGATCATCGTCACAGCTGGCGGCAAGAACGTCGCACCCGCCGCGCTCGAAGACCCGATCCGCGCCAACCCCATCGTCGGACAGGTCGTTGTCGTCGGCGACCAGAAGCCGTTCATCTCGGCCCTGGTCACTCTGGACCCCGAGATGCTGCCGACGTGGCTGGCCAACAACGGTCTGCCCGGTGACATGTCCCTCGACGATGCCGCATCCCACGACGCAGTCCGCGCCGAAGTGCAGAAGGCCATCGACGGGGCCAACGCGTCCGTCTCTCGCGCCGAGTCGATCCGCAAGTTCGTGATCCTGCCGACCGAATGGACTGAGGCGAGCGGCCACCTCACCCCCAAGATGAGCATCAAGCGCAACGTGATCATGGCGGACTTCGGCGACCACATCGAGGAGCTCTACGCGGTGCCGGTCACGACATCCAACGTGTCGCTGTCGTAGGCGCACCGACTCCGACATCCGAACGACGGGGTGCATCTGCAGCGCGCAGGCACCCCGTCGTTGTCGTGTGTTCGGGTCAGAACCAGTCGGACTCGCGGACCTCACGCATCGCACGCTTGCGGCGTTCGGGATCGAGCCGGTCCAGGTAGAGCTTCCCGTCCAGGTGATCGGTCTCGTGCTGCAGGGCCTGCGCCATGAGGCCGTCACCCTCCAGGATGATCGGGTCGCCCTCCAGATCGATCCCGTGGACGACCGCGTGCGGGTACCGCATCGTGTCGTGCCAGAGGCCGGGGACAGAGAGGCATCCCTCCCCCACGAGCTCCGGCTCGCCCGAGACCGCCACCAGCACGGGGTTGAGCACGTACCCGATCTCCCCATCGACGTTGTAGCTGAACGCGCGCACTCCGACGCCGATCTGCGGAGCGGCGACACCCGCGCGCCCCGGCAGAGCGACGGTGTCCAGGAGATCAGCGACCAGAGCCCGCGTGCCCTCGTCGATCGTCTCGATGAGCAGGCTCGGTGCCCGCAACACGGGGTCGCCGAACACTCGGATGGGACGAACTGCCATCAGTCCTCACACCGCCGCAGGGGTACGCAGCGACTCGACGACAGCCGCCGCCAGCTGACGCGCCGCTTCTCGCGTCGCGGGGTGCACATCGTGGAACCCGATCGCCGAGCCCGAAGCGATGTGGGAGTCGTACGGCATCCGGATGACGGCCCGTACGCGCGTGCGGAAGTGGGCTTCGACCTGATCTGCCCGCACCAGCGGTGAGCCGGGTCGGGTGGTGTTGAGCACCACAACGGCCTCGCGCACACGATCGCCGTACCCGTTCGTCTCGAGCCACGTGAGGGTCTCGGATGCCAGCCGCGCCTCGTCGATGCTCAAGCCCGCGACGACGACGAGCGCGTCGGCGCGTTCCAGAGTCGCCGACATCACCGAATGCACGATGCCGGTTCCGGTGTCGGTGAGCACGACGGAGTAGTAATGAGCGGCGACTGCGGCCGCCGCACGGTAGTCGTCATCGCCGAATGCCTCGGAAACGCGCGGGTCGGCATCCGAGGCGAGCACGTCGAGCCGCGTCTCGTCGCGGGCGACGATGGTCGACAGGTCGTTGTATCCGACGACCTCGTCCTTGATGCGCACCAAGTCGCGGATCGTCTTGCCACTGGTGCGCGCGATCCGCTCCGCGAGAGTCCCGCGGTCGGGGTTCGCGTCGACCGCCACGACGCGGTCATCGCGCGCGTCGGCGAGCGCCATGCCGAGCAGCGTCGTCACGGTGGTCTTGCCCACACCGCCCTTGCGGCTGAGCACGGGAACGAAACGAGCGCCTCCGGGCAGCGGCGCCGCGATCCGCCGGCTGAGCTCCTTGCGAGCGCGCGCCTTCTTGCTGTCCCCGAGGTTGATGAGCGTGCCCGACGCCCGGTACACCGTGCTCTGCCAGAACCCCTCGGGTTCGACCTTCGCGACATGGTGCGGGTCCAGCAGCCGGTCGGCCGTCAGCACGTCGGCGCCCTCACGACTGACCTCCAGTTCGTCGAGCCGCTTCGACGCGAGCGTGACGTCGAAGGCCGCGGCAGTCGGTTCCACCGCTCGCACCGGCTGGGCCACCGGAACTGCCACTCTCTCGGCGTACGCCGGCGCGGGCGGAGCCTCGGCGTATGCCGGCGCGGGCGGAGCCTCGGCGTACGCCGGCGCGGGCGGAGCCTCGGTGTACGCGGGGGCGGGGGCCGGGTCATCCGCTTCGACCGCGTCCTCGATGTCTGTGTCGTGGCGCACCTGCCACGCAGCCACGACGGCGTCGTCGATGATCTCGGCCTCGGCGGTGTCGGCCCGCTCCGCGGCGTCGGGGTGCGTCACATCGCGATCGTGTCCGGACTCGTCGAAGTCCTCATCGATCGTGTCGTCGTCGTCTGCGGGGACGGGAAAGGCCACATCGACCTGGGCGGTGGATCCTCCGAGGAAGATTCCGGACGTGTCGACCCGCTCCTCATCGAGGATGCCGTGCTCTTCGCTGTCCGGCCGTTCCGAGTCCGATCGATCTGCCACGTGCTCTCCCCTGCCGTAGGTGTGGCGACGATGCGCCGCCCTCCAGGCTATCCGGCGGGTCGCACCACGAGCAAAAGATCACCCGCGTCGACCTGCTGCGGTGAACCGATGACGAGCCTTTCGACGAGGCCGTCCACGGGCGATGTGATCGCCGCTTCCATCTTCATCGCTTCGATCGACGCGACCGGCTGACCCGCAGCCACCGACTCTCCTTCGGCCACCTTGAGTGTCACGACACCGGCGAACGGCGCGGCGACCTGACCCGGTTTCGAGGTGTCCGCCTTCTCCGCCTGGCGCACTTCGACCGAGATGCTGCGGTCACGCACGAATACGGGGCGCAGCTGGCCGTTGAGCGTGGTCATGACGGTGCGCATGCCCTTTTCGTCGGCCTCACCGATGGCTTCCAGGCCGACGAACAGCTGCACACCGCGCTCGATCTCGACGACGTGTTCGGCGCCGTGCTCGAGGCCGTAGAGGTAGTCGACGGTGTCGAGCACGCTCACATCGCCGAACGTGTCGCGCACCCGCTCGAACTCCTTGGTCGGTGCCGGGAACAGGAGTCGGTTGAGGGTGGATCGACGTTCACCCGATGTCCCGGCCAGCTTCTCGGCATCCTCGTCACGCAGCGCGGCGGATGCGGCGCGGGGTGCGCGTCCCTGCAGAACCTTGGAGCGGAACGGCTCGGGCCACCCGCCCGGCAGATCGCCGAGTTCGCCGGCCATGAAGCCGACGACCGAGTCGGGGATGTCGTAGCGCTCGGGGTTGGCCGCGAAGTCGGCGGGGTCGGCCTTGACCGCTGCCAGGTGCAGCGCGAGGTCGCCGACGACCTTCGAGGACGGGGTGACCTTCGGTACCCGGCCCAGGATGTCGTTGGCCGCCGCGTACAGATCCTCGATCAGCTCGAAATCCTCGGCAAGTCCCAGCGCGATCGCCTGCTGACGCAGGTTCGAGAGCTGTCCACCGGGGATCTCGTGCCGGTACACGCGACCGGTCGGGCCGGGAAGGCCCGACTCGAACGGCCGGTACAGGTGACGAACGGCCTCCCAGTACGGTTCGAGATCGGATGCCGCCGCCAGATCGATCCCGGTGTCGCGATCGGTGTGCGCCAGCGCGGCGACGAGAGCCGAGAGCGATGGCTGGCTCGTCGTGCCCGCCATCGGCGCGGCGGCAGCGTCGACGGCGTCCGCACCGGCGGCCGACGCGGCGAGCAGGGTCGCGAGCTGTCCGCCGGCGGTGTCGTGGGTGTGCACGTGCACGGGCAGATCGAACCGGTCGCGCAAGGCACTCACCAACGCGGATGCCGCAGCCGGCCGCAGCAGACCCGCCATGTCCTTGATCGCGAGGATGTGGGCGCCGGACTGCACGATCTGTTCTGCCAGTCGCAGGTAGTAGTCGAGGGTGTAGAGATCCTCGGCGGGGTTCAGGAGGTCTCCGGTGTAACACATCGCGACCTCAGCGACCGCGGTGCCGGTCGAGAGCACGGCATCGATCGCGGGACGCATCTGCGATACGTCGTTGAGAGCGTCGAAGATGCGGAAGATGTCGACGCCGCTCGCGGCGGCTTCGACGACGAAGGCATCCGTCACCTCGGTCGGATACGGCGTGTAGCCGACCGTGTTGCGCCCCCGCAGCAGCATCTGGATCGCGACGTTGGGCAGCGCCTCGCGGAGCCGGTCGAGACGCTCCCACGGGTCCTCGCCGAGGAACCGGAGCGCCACGTCGTAGGTCGCGCCGCCCCACGCTTCGACGGAGAGGAGCTCGGGGGTCATGCGGGCGACGTACGGTGCCACCGCGACGAGATCCTTGGTGCGCACCCGCGTGGCCAGCAGCGACTGATGCGCATCCCGGAAGGTCGTCTCGGTCACGGCGAGCGGGGTCTGCTCCCGAAGGGCCCGGGCGAAGCCTTCCGGGCCGAACTCGAGCAGTCGTTGGCGAGAGCCCGCCGGCGCCTCCTGGGCGAGGTCGATCGTCGGGAGCTTGAGCGCCGGGCTGACCGACAGCGGGTTCTCGCCGTGGGGGCGGTTGACCGTGACGTCGACGAGCCAGTTGAGCATCTTCGACCCACGGTCCTTGGACTCCCGCCCGCGCAGCAGCTCGGGCCGCTCATCGATGAACGACGTCGAGAGATCGCCGACGAGGAAGGCGGGGTCTTCGAGCACCGCCTGCAGGAACGGGATGTTGGTCGAGACCCCGCGGATGCGGAACTCGGCCAGCGCGCGCCGGGCCCGCAGCACGGCGGCGCCGAAGTCGCGCCCGCGGCAGGTGAGCTTGGCGAGCATCGAGTCGAAGTGCGGGCTGATCTGCGAGCCGGCCGCAGTCGTGCCGCCATCCAGGCGGATGCCGGCACCACCCGGCGATCGGTAAGTCGTGATCTTGCCGGTGTCGGGGCGGAAACCCTGCGTGGGGTCTTCGGTCGTGATCCGGCACTGCAGGGCGGCGCCCCGAAGACGGATCCGCTCCTGCTGAAGCCCCAGCTCCTCCAGGCTCGTGCCCGAGGCGATCAGCATCTGGGACTGGACGAGGTCGACATCCGTGACCTCTTCGGTCACGGTGTGCTCGACCTGGATGCGGGGGTTCATCTCGATGAAGACGACCTCACCCGTGCGCGGGCCCGCGGTCTCGAGCAGGAACTCGACAGTGCCCGCGTTCTCGTACCCGATCGATTCGGCGAAGGCGACGGCGTAGCGGTGAAGGTCGTCGCGAACTGTCGGGTCGAGGTTCGGCGCGGGGGCGATCTCGATCACCTTCTGGTGACGGCGCTGCACCGAGCAGTCCCGTTCGAATAGGTGCACCGTGTGCCCGGTCTTGTCGGCCAGGATCTGCACCTCGACGTGGCGGGGACGCTGCACGGCCTGCTCGAGGAAGACGCGCGCGTCTCCGAAAGCGCTGCCGGCCTCGCGCATCGCCTCGGCCAGAGCGGGCGGCAACTCGTCGGGGGTCTCGACCCGGCGCATCCCGCGCCCGCCACCACCGGCGACGGCCTTGACGAAGATCGGGAAGCCGATGTCGGCGGACTGGGCCACGAGCGCGTCAACGTCGTCCGAGGCATCCGTCGACCTCAGCACGGGGACCCCGGCGCTCACGGCGTGCTGCTTCGCGGTGACTTTGTTGCCGGCCATCTCGAGGACGGCGGCGGGAGGCCCGATGAAGGTAATGCCGGCTGCCGCAGCCTTCTCGGCGAGGTCCGGGTTCTCGGAGAGGAAGCCGTACCCGGGGTAGATCGCGTCGGCACCGCTTTCGCGTGCGACGCGGATGATCTCGTCGACATCCAGGTACGCCCGTACCGGATGTCCCCGCTCCCCGATCTGGTAGGCCTCGTCGGCCTTCAACCGGTGCAGCGAGTAGCGATCCTCATACGGATAGACAGCGACGGTGCGAGCTCCCAGTTCGACCGCCGCACGAAAGGCTCGAATCGCGATCTCGCCACGGTTTGCTACCAGGATCTTGCGAAACATCACACCTCGCTGTTGGTGACGGGGCCTGCCTGAGTGTGCACCCAGCCTAGGGGACGGTAACGTAGAGCCTCGTGCACGTACTGTCGGTGAGCTCGCTCAAGGGTGGTGTCGGCAAGACCACTGTCACGCTGGGGCTTGCCTCCGCCGCCTTCGCCCGAGGTGTCCGCACCCTCGTGGTGGACCTCGACCCCCAGTCGGATGTCTCCACCGGCATGGATATCCAGGTCGCGGGAAAGCTCAACGTCGCCGATGTCCTGGCCAATCCGAAAGAGAAGGTCGTCCGTCAGGCGATCACCGCCAGCGGGTGGGCGAAGGTCCACCCCGGCACGATCGATGTCATGATCGGGTCGCCCTCGGCGATCAACTTCGACGGCCCGCATCCGAGCGTCCGCGACGT
>NZ_DBHD01000043.1:0-3610 GCF_002296025.1 Microbacterium sp. UBA837 | reverse complement strand
CCGGATGCCTGGCTTCGCATGGGCTCGCCGTGGGAGTTCCCCCACCCCGAAGCCGCCCAGACGATCTCGTTCGGCGGTCGCACCGAGACCTATGACGACAACGGTGTGGAGCGTACGCGCTGGATTCCGGACTGGAACGTGCTCGCGGTGCCCTACAACATGATGGTTCCCGGGTATCACAACGGCCGGGTCAACACCCTGCGGTTGTGGCGCGCGGCGGCGACCAACGCCTTCGATCTGCGCATCTTCAACTCCGGCGACTATGAGGAGTCGGTGCGCGCCCAGACCTTCGCCGAGAACATTTCCAAGGTGCTCTACCCCGAGGACTCGACGCCCCAGGGCAAGGAGCTGCGCCTGCAGCAGCAGTACTTCTTCGTCGCGGCATCCATCAACGACTTCCTCGACCGCGTGCTCCCCGAGGGCTTCGACCTTGAGAAGCTTCCCGACCGCGTGATCTTCCAGCTCAACGACACGCATCCGGTCATCGGCGTGCCCGAGCTCATGCGCGTGCTGGTCGACGAGCGCGGCATGGAGTGGGGCGACGCGTGGGCGATCACGCAGAAGTGCTTCGCGTACACCTGCCACACGCTGCTGCCCGAAGCGCTCGAAGTCTGGTCGGTGGACCTGCTCGGCCGGCTGCTGCCGCGCCACCTCGAGATCATCTACCGCATCAACGACGACTTCCTCGAGGAAGTGCGTGAACGCTTCGGCGACGACATGATGCGCATCCGCAACATGTCGATCATCGGGGAACACCCCTACCGGTCGGTGCGGATGGCCTACCTCGCGACGGTCGCGGGGGCGAAGGTCAACGGCGTCGCCGAACTCCACTCGCAGCTCCTGCGCGACAAGGTGCTGCACGAGTTCGCCGAGATGTACCCCGACAAGTTCACGAACGTGACCAACGGTGTCACGCCACGCCGCTTCATCCGTCTCGCGAACCCGTCGCTTGCGAGCCTCATCACTGAGGCGCTCGGCGCGGGCTGGACCGTCGACCTCGAGCGGCTCCGGGGGCTAGAGGCGCTCGCCGAAGACGCCGAATTCCGGGAGCGGTTCGCCGCCGTCAAGGCAGCCAACAAGCGGCACCTCAGCGATGTGCTGGAGCGCCGTGACGGTGTCACGATCGATGACACCCACCTGCTGGATGTCATGGTCAAGCGCCTCCACGAGTACAAGCGCCAGACCCTGAAGGTGCTGCACATTGTCACCGAGTACGAGCGCATCGTCTCGGGCAAGGTCGCCGCTGCCGACATCCAGCCCCGTACCTTCATCTTCGGGGCCAAGGCTGCTCCGGGGTACGCGATGGCCAAGCGCATCATCCACCTCATTAACTCGGTCGCGTCGGTCGTGAACAACGATCCGCGGGTCGAGGGGCGCCTGAAGGTCGTCTTCCCGCCGAACTACAACGTGACCCTCGCCGAGAGCATCATCCCGGCCGCCGACCTGTCGGAGCAGATCTCGCTCGCCGGCAAGGAAGCATCCGGTACGGGGAATATGAAGCTCGCCTTGAACGGTGCGCTGACGATCGGCACCGACGACGGCGCGAACGTCGAGATCCGCCAGCTTGTCGGCGACGACAACTTCTTCCTGTTCGGCATGACCGAGCCCGAGGTCGAGGCGCTGTGGGCGAAGGGTTACAAGCCGGCCGACTTCTACCAGGCCGACCCGCAGCTGCGCGCCGCCATGGACCTCATTGCCTCGGGCGCGTTCTCGGGCGGTGACCGCACGGTCTTCGAGCCGATCGTGTCGAATCTGCTCTACGACGACCGGTTCATGGTGCTCGCCGACTACGCCTCATACATCGAGGCGCAGGCGCAGGTTGACCTGGCATATGCGGACCAGGATGCCTGGACCCGATCGGCGATCCTCAACATCGCCCGCTGCGGGTTCTTCTCATCCGACCGCTCGATGCGCGACTACCTCGACCGCATCTGGCACGCCCGCCCGCTGCTCTGACGAGTTCGCGGCTACCGTCGCGTCAGTCGTGCGGCCAGGCAGCCAGCGCGTCATCGATGAGTCGTGCGGCCCGACCGGACACGGGCTCGAGGAGTTCGACCACCGGAGTCCGGCTCTTCGCACCTCGAGGCGCCGAGAAGCGCCACGTGCCGACAACGACGCCGTCGACGAGGACTGCCGGGCGGAAGACGCCGTTCTTGCCGGGAACGAGAGCGTCGAACATCGCGTCGGAGGCCACGAGCGACCGGTCGGCATAACCGAGGATCCACTCGTCGAACGCGGGAACGAGCGTCACCGTTTCAGCAGACCCTTGCCAGTTCGAGTCGGCTGACGCGGATGCCGCGGCATCCAGATATACGGGCTTCTCGCCGAGCTGTGCCAGCTCGATTCGGTCGACGGATGCGGCGGCAGCGCGCAGCCCCGTCTTGGGAAGCTTCGTCCACCAGGCCAGGTCGTCGAGGGTCACCGGCCCCCGCGCGGCGACATAGCCCGCGACGATACGGCTGAGTGCGGCATCCGTGTCGGTGTCACGCTGGGTCGCCGTGAGGGTGAGGTACTGCTCCGATCCGTCAGGAGCGAATGCGCCCCAGTGCGCCAGCCCGTTGATGCACAGGTGGACGAGCAGGTGGTACCCGCGCCCGCCGTCGGTCGAGATCCCGGCGTCCTCCCACGTGGCAAGGATGTCGGCGCGCCGCAGCGGAGCGGTCTCGAGCGCCGCAACCGCGACCTCATGCGAGCGGTCGATCGTGGCGTCATCCAGCCCGAGTTGCTCCCGGCGCCGCGTCATCGACTGCAGCATTCTCGTGCCGGTCAGGGCGAGGAGCGACGCCAAGTGCTCGGGCGTCGTCGCGAACAGTGTGCCGCGCATCGGCCAGGACCGCACCAACTCACCGCTGTCAAACGCGGCGCGGACATCGTCGACGGTCGTTCCCGGGGCCGACCGCAGAGCGATCGCGCGCAGGACTGCCGGAAGATCCTGGCCTTGGAGGGCGACCGCTCGATCCACCACTTCCCGCGGGGAGAGGGTCGAGCCGCCGAGCAGCTGGGCACGGTGGCGTAGCCCGCGCGCCTGGTCGGGGGAGAGGGACGCCGTCATGCCGATCACCGTAGTACGAGCCACCCCCACGCAGCCGGGACGGCGGGGCTCCCGGTGGACTGCTGCCGCTCGGAGTGCCGGGCTTTGTCTCGGGTGGCCCGGGGTTTGAATGTCGTACCCCCCTCGTAGTGTCGGGGTGTGGATGAGGTTGGCATGGGCGAGGCGGGTCAGTGGCCTGCGGCTGCGGATGCTGACGTGTTCGTCTCTGAGGGTGATGTGCGGGAGTGGGATGGTGAGGTGGCGGGGTGGGTTCCGCCGCGTCCGGACGCTGTCGCCCTCGTGTTGGAGGCCGCTGACCTGGAGGCGGTGTTTGCCGCGCAACGGTTCGCGCGGGTCGATGACCTCCGTCTGGAAGCGTTGGATGATGTGTCCCGGTATGGGGGTGGGTCCCGCGAGTTGGTGATGCGCTCTCTGCGGCTCGAGCTCGCGTCCGCGTTGCGGGTCACGGAGAACGCGGCGGGGATGATGCTCTCCCGCGCCGAATCACTCGTCCACTCCTACCCGACGGTGTTGGAGTCCCTCTCCCACGCAAACGTGACGGTCCGGCACGCGGAGATC
>NZ_DBHD01000053.1:2098-36178 GCF_002296025.1 Microbacterium sp. UBA837 | reverse complement strand
GAGGATCGGCTCGTTCTCGCTGAGCGCCCGGAACAGGGCAGCGAAGTCGACATCCTCACCCTCGATGCGCACCTGAACGCTCAGGTCGAACCAATCATTGGTTCCGGGCTGGGCGGTGACCGAGACATCCGGCGCCTGGGATGCGGCACGGAAGCTGGGCGCCTCGACGTCTTCGATGACCCGCACGGCCTCGAGCGAACGCAGGCCGGGCAGCACTTCGGCGACGAAAAGCACAGCAGCCGCGCCTCGCAGGGTTTGGTCGGGCGGCACCACCGCAGCATCGGGCCGCTCCCCCGGCAGCAGGATGGAGGCGTGGGCGCCTGCGGCGCTGCGAACGGCATCGAGGATGCCGCCCTCGCGAACCCGGTCGGGACGGATGCTGCCGCCGAGCCGGTCCCATCGCCAGGTGAGGTGGGCAAGCCCGTCGCCGTGGTCGACGCGCACTTCGAGCACGGTGACCGGCGGCGCCGGCACCGTGTAGCTGGCATCGGGCGATACGACCGGCGCGATCGCCTGCAGCCGTGGCAGATAGTCGCTCTCGAAGCGCTCCCTGCTTGCCGTGTCGACCGAGATGGGCGTGTCGGCGGCGAGCAGGTCGCGCATCGGCCCGGTGAGCGGCGGATCGAGGGGGTGCAGCACAATGCGTTCTTCGGCGGTGCCAGCTGCGGTGACCCGACCCACGGCGATCGGAGGATTGCCGACGGTCACGAGCGGCTCCGACGCGTCACTTTCCCCGTCGGCGCCGGCGTCGGCGTCCCCGGCGCCGGCATCCTCGTCGTCTCGCACCGGCACCAGCTCGCCGCGCACCGCGAGTCGCTTGCGGTTCTCGGTGACCGCGATCCGCGCGGTCAGCGGCTCCCCGTCAAGCCGCACCGGATGCTGCGCCTTGCCCGGAGAGACGAGCGCGACGCCCGCCGCCTCGAGGTCGGTCAACAGCGACCAGAGCGTTCGCGAGGGCAGCCGGTCGAGCTGCATCCATTCGTCGTCGCGATAGGCGTAGCCCCACGAGCTCGCGGCAGGGTCGAGAACGTCGAGCTCGATCAGCAGTGCGAGCGCTGCGGGATCCGCCTGCAGCCCGTCGAGGTGCCCCCAGCGAGCCTGGCCCTTGATCCATGCGCCTCGCGCACCCCGCATCCCAGGCCGGGCCGCGAGCCTCGGCTGCTGCGGAGCCCTGCTCCAGCGCGTCGCGCGCGGTGTCTGCAGGGTGATGAACAGGCACAGTTCGACCGCGGCCGCATCGGATGCCGGCAGCAGCCCGTCGAGAGAGCGTTGCCACGGTGGAGTGCTGTCGCGCGGCGGGGATGACTGGCCCTTCGGCGCTCTCGCGTCCGAGTCCGTCCCTGCATCCGAGACGGCGAGCAGCACTGCAGCGACATGCGCGCAGTGCGGGGCGTGCTCGCAACTGCAGTAGGCGCTCATCGACCCGCGCGCAGGCTCGATGACGGCCGAGACGACCATGACGTCATCGCCCCCGTGGCCGCGATCGCGCACGACGGCATCGAGCGAGGTGCGCGTGTTGTCGGCATCCAGGTCGACGATCGTGACCCGCCCTGCCGCGTTCAGCGCCCATGCGCGGTCGTAGTTCGCACCCCCGAGTGATCGGGCAACCTCATGCCAGTAGTCCACGAATCCATCGTTGCAGCCGTCGCCGACATCCCGAACTCGGCCGACGCCGACTCGCTGACAACCGAGTTCTTGGGCGCCCTGTGGAGGAACCGCTCCTCATCGTCCTGGCGTGCAGCACAGCGGATGCCGCACGCCAGCGTGTCCGGAGTCTAGGAGTCCAGCGCGCGCTTTATGGGAGCCGACACGTCGCGGTCGAGGTTGTCGATCCGCTGCTCGAGCGCGCTGAAGCGCACATCGACCGCCGCGAACCGCGCATTCATCTCCCCCTGCAGCCCGTCGATACGCCCACTCAGCGCGTCGATTCGCCCGTTGACCTCACCGCCCAGTGCGTCGATCCGCCCAGAGAGCTCGCCCCGCAATCCGTGGATCGCGGCAGTCGTCGTGCGATTGGTGAGTGTGACGATCACCGTCGTGCCTCCCAGCATGACAGTCGTAAGCGCGGCGATGTAGAGCCAGTTCTCTGGGTCCACGAGCGAGATCACCCCTTCATTGTGCGACGTCGCGAGAGGTATCACCTGACGCAGGCGCGAGGCGCGGTGCCAGGCCAGCGGCGAGCGCGTAGACCCGATCGTCCAGCCTCGACACGCGGTCGTCGAGCCGTGAGAGACGCTCGTCGATGCGGTTCAGGTCGGTCTTAAACTCAGCCTTCAATTCGGCCAACTCCGCCTTCAGCTCGGCCTTCACCTCCGCGCGGGTGCGACGCGCCGACGCGGTCACGGTTGTCGCGAGGCCCACGATGCCGACAGCGAGTGCAACGATCACGCCCAGTGTGTCTATGCCCACGGTGACCTCCATGTTCTCCAGTGTGCGCCTTATCGGCGCAGGTAGCTAGAACCGTAAGCGAGCGCGCACCCCACGGCGCACGATCAAGCGCGGGCGCCACACGACGGTCGCCGTCGCCTACTGGGGAGGAACCGACCGGAATCGGACGTGCGATCTGCACCGAACCATGCCTGAGCACCTCACGGGCGAACTGCCGCGCGACATCGCTCATCTCGCCGCGATCGGTACGTTCCCGGGGTCCGTCCCAGAGGTTCTCGAGCACGGTTCGCACGCCCTCTTCATACAGCTCGGATGCCTCGACCGGCCCGTCGCCGCGACGGATGCCGCAACTCCCGCCTCGCGCAGCGCGAACCGCAGATCCGCCAGCTCGTCGTTGATCTCACTCGGGTCGAACCGGGCGGGATCACCCTGGATTTCGATCAGCTCTGCGCCTTCGAGGCCGCGGCTGTCTTCGGGCGGGGCTGCCCGGCGTCCGTCGACGCACACCGCCAGCGGCACGGGATCGAGGTATAGGCCGCAAATCCACGAGTTATGTGTCGCGAAACGACGAGTTGAGCTAGCTACGTGCTCGGCACGGCTCAGCAGAGCGCTGCGTTCGGCGACCGGCTGTGGGGCTTGCCGGTCTCGTCTCTGTGGGAAGTTGCCCCCACCCTCTGACGCGTGATCCGACGGACGACGTCAGTAATGGTCTCGTGCTTGGAGGATCACGATGTGGTCGTCGGTGACGTAATAGACAAGTCGATTCTTCTCGTCGATCCGCCGAGACCAGGAGCCCGACAGCACATGGCGGAGCTGCTCGGGTTTGCCGACGCCGTCGAACGGATCGCGAAGGACTGCGGCGATGAGCGTGTTGATCCGCTTCAGCGTCTTGCGATCCTGCGTCTGCCAGTACAGGTAGTCCTCCCACCCGTTCGGGTCGAAGACAAGCGCGCGGGTCACGGATCGACGAGGTCGTGCTGCTCGAATTCGCCGCGACGCGCGCGCTCGACCGCCTCGAGCAGCCGCTCGGCGTTAGCGGGATTTCGAAGAAGGTACGCGGTTTCGGTGAGAGCGTCGTAATCGTCTTTGGACATGATCACGGCGTTGCCTCGACGGGAGACGACCTCCACCGTCGTGTGATCGTCGTTGACCTGCTGGATGAGTCCGAACAGGCTCTTTCGCGCTTCGGTCGCCGTGATCGCGGACACGGGAACACCTCCGAGTGTGTAGTACATAAAACGGTACCACTCTGGAGATTGGTCTGGCGTCGGGAGCGACGAACGCAGATTACTCGTCGCGCGGAGCCTCGCGCGCGGGCGCAAGTCGCGGCGCGAGACCCGCCGCGAGCGCATAGACCCGGTCATCAAGCCGAGACACCCGGTCGTCAAGCCGAGACACCCGGTCGTCAAGCTGCGAAAGTCGGTCGTCGAGGCGAGAGATCTCCGTCGCGAACTCGGCCTTCAGCTCGACGCGAGTGCGTCGCGCAGACGCCGTCACGGTCGTCGCCAGCCCGACGATGCCCACGGCGAGCGCAACGAGCATGGCAAGGGTGTCGATCCCCACCGTGACCTCCATGTTCTCCAGTGTGCGCCAGATCAGCGCGCATATCCAGAACCGTAGGCGCACGAGAAGACTCCGCATGCGCAATATGCCGAGTCTCCGCAGGTCAGGCGCCTTGCCGCGCCCCTGGGGAGGAGCGGCAGCAAACATCGAGCCTTTGCGGATCTCTCAGTCGATGCCGAGCGCGCCTCGGAACCCAGCCGATGCCGGGTCGTGGTGCGTGAGCCCGCGGACACTGGCGAACGCGCCATCGGCAGATACCAACCCCTGCATCCCGTCACGACGCATCGCGACCGACGCGAGTACGGCGTCGGTCGCCCGGAGCGCATCGTGCGCACGGTAAAGGTCTAGCCCGGCCGCAAGGTCGACGGCGTCGACCGTGACGAGCGGAGACAGCAGCGCCGCGAACTGGGAGGTGAGCACCGCGGCGTCGTCCCGCCCGCGCCGCCGCGCGCGGACGTGAGTGAACTCCTGCAGCACCTCTACGGTGGTGGTCGCCGCAATCCGCCCGTCACCAATCGCCGAGATCAGTGCCCGGCATGGCTCGCGCAGTGCATACTCGGACCCGACCGCGTAGACGAGCACCGTCGTGTCGAGCAGGATCACGCGCGGCCACGAAGCAGGTCGAGTTCGGCGCGCAGATCGTCGGGATCAGGAACATCCATGGGGGCCGCAGAAAGCATGCCGGCAGCAATCGCGGCCTTCTGTTCGAGGCCCGAGGGGTAAGCGGCATCGATCGCTCGACGTACGAGCGAGGCAACCGACACTCCGCGGCGAGCGGCGACCCGCTCAAGCCGTTCACGCTGCTCGGTGTCGATCAGCACCTGCAGGCGCTCGGTCTTCATGCTCATACTGTAGCAGGAGCATGTTTCTTCCTATCGCTATCCCTTTCTTCCTTAAAGGGTAGACTTCCACCATGGCTCTCAACATCAAGGACCCCGAGGCCGATCGCCTGGTGCGGGCTCTGGCCGACGCAACGGGCGAGAGCATCACGGTTGCCGCGCGACGGGCGTTCGCTGAGCGGCTCGATCGCCTCCGGGCACAGAGCACGGCGCCCGCCGTGCAAAGCGATCTCGAGGCGATCATCGCCCGAGGGCGCGATCGTGCCACGCTCGATGAGCGGTCGGCGGACGAGACCATCGGCTACGACGAGCACGGCCTGCCCCGATGACGATCGCCCTCGACACGTCAGCGCTGATGGCTATCGTCCTTGGCGAAGAGGATGCGTCGCTTTTCGCCCGCGTCATCGCCGAGAACGTCGGCGACCTGCACGTGAGCGCTGCAACCCTCGTGGAAGCGATGTTCATGGCCGAAGCACGTCAGGGACCGGCGGCTACGCAGGATCTCGAGGCCCTCATTTCTCGCGCTCGCGTCACCGTCACGCCCTTCGACGCCGCGCAAGCGTCTATCGCAACGGCAGCGTGGCGCCGATTCGGCAGGGGTCGCCACGCCGCATCACTGAACATGGGCGACTGCTACTCGTATGCGCTCGCCCGCAGTCTGGGCGCGGCGCTGCTGTTCAAGGGTGACGACTTCGCGCAGACCGACATCGCGGCGGCCATCTGACTCTCGTGCCGGGGCACTGATGCCTTGAGCAACCCTGACCGGATACCAGCCGGATACCAGCGCGAAATACCGGGTGTGTGAGGATAGTTCGAGGATCCCCAACCGAGAGGCACCATGGAGCTCCGCGACTACCTGCACATCCTGCGCAAGAACTGGCTGATCATTCTTGCGTTGACGCTCGTCGGTGTGGGTGCCGCCGCCGCATATTCCCTGACGCGCACGCCGCTGTATGAGGCCGAGAGCTCTGTCTTCGTCTCGACGCAGGCGGGCTCGGGAACCATTCAGGACCTGAACCAGGGATCGAACTTCTCCCTCGATCGGGTGCCGTCGTATGTGCTCGTCGCGACATCTCCGGTCGTACTCAACCCCGTCATCGACGACCTCGGTCTCGACACGACGGCAAGTCAGCTCGCAAAGCAGATCTCGGTCTCATCGCCGTTGAACTCCGCGATCATCAACGTGTCGGTGCAGGATGCCGACCCCCAGCTGGCCGCCGACATCGCGAACGCCACCGCCGCGAGCCTGTCGGATGCCGTGGAAGAGATCGAGACGACGGCGGGACTCACCGCGAGCCCCGTGCGCCTGTCCGTCATCCGCCCGGCGCTGCCGTCGAGCGCTCCCGTGAGCCCGAACGTTCCGCTGAACCTCGCGCTCGGTGGGCTCATCGGTCTGGCCTTGGGTGTCGCGTTCGCCATCCTGCGCACTGTGCTCGACACCAAGGTGCGTACGCCGCGCGATGTCGCTCAGCTGACCGATCGTCCGATGATCGGCGTCATCCCCTTCGACCCGAAGGCGGCCGAGCGCCCGATCATCCTCGAAGCCGACCCCACGAACCAGCGCGCCGAGGCGTTCCGAGCCCTGCGCACCAACCTGCAGTTCATCGAGTTGGATGGCGGCCAGACGTTCGTCATCACCTCGAGCATTCCCAGCGAGGGTAAGTCGACGACCGCGGTGAACCTCGCGATCGCTCTCGCGGACGCCGGCAAGCGCGTGGCCCTGCTCGACACCGATCTGCGCAAGCCGAAGGTCGCCGATTACCTCGGTATCGAGGGCGCGGTCGGGTTGACGGACGTCTTGATCGGGCGCGCGAAGGTCACCGATGTGATGCTCCCCTGGGGTCGCCGCCCTCTGTACGTGCTTCCCGCGGGCAAGGTACCGCCGAACCCGTCCGAGCTTCTCGGATCGTCGCAGATGAAAGCCCTGCTCGACGATTTCGCGAACACCTTCGATGTCGTGATCTGCGATGCTCCCCCGCTTCTTCCGGTGACGGATGCCGCCGTTCTGTCACGCCTCACGGCCGGCGCGATCGTCATCACTGCCGCGGGTCGCACGACGACCCACCAACTCGACGGCGCCCTGGATGCCCTCGAGACCGTCGGCGCGAAGGTCGCTGGCCTCGTCATGACGATGGCGCCCACCAAGGGGCCCGACTCGTACATGTACGGCTACGGGTATGGCTACGGGTACGGATACGGCTACGGCCACTCCGACAAGAAGTAGTCAGTCGAGAGCCTGGCGCGACGGGCGCGGCTCCGGCTCAGATCAGCTGAGCCAACCGCCATACGCGAACCGTCAGCGCGGAAGCGCAGCGACGATCTGGTCGACGGCGTCCTCGGGACTCACCACACTCGCATCGATCGCCAGGTCGGCGTCCGTGGGCTCTTCGTAGGGATCACTGATTCCGGTGAACTGCGGAATCTCGCCAGCACGCGCCTTGGCATATAGGCCTTTGCGGTCCCGCGCTTCGCACACCTCCAGGGGCGTCGAGACGTGGACCAACATGAAGCGCCCGACGTTCTCGGCGCGCTCTCGCATCTCGGCGCGCATCTCCGCGTAAGGCGCGATCGGGGCGCAGACGGCGATGCCACCGTGCTCGGCTATGAGCGCCGCGACCCACCCGATCCGGCGCACATTCATGAGGCGGTCCTCGCGCGAGAAGCCAAGCTTGGACGACAGGATGAGCCGCACCTCGTCGCCGTCGAGCAGCGTCACTGTGCGGTCGTCGACCTCGCCGAGACGTTCGGCCAGGAGCTTCGCAATGGTGGACTTGCCAGATCCCGACAGCCCGGTGAGCAGGATGACGAGACCGTCGCCGACCGCCCGTTCGGTGTCCCAGACCTCGATCTCGTCGGCAACGAGCGCTCGGGCAGCCGCGGCGACGGCGTCGCGCCACTCTTCGGCGGATCGGAGCGCCGGGTCGGGGGCGGGGAGAACCCGCACGTCGTGGCCTGACGCGAGAGCGTGACGCACGTCGCGGCTGAGAGCCTCCGCGTGATGGCCGGTGTCGAGCAAGACGAGCGGTCGATCACTCAGCGACTCCCAGCGCGGGTCCTCCTCCCCCGGAAGGTCGCCGAGCACGACCACCGCACGTTCGACGCGCGAGGTTTGAGCCCCGATACGGCGTTCACGGTGCAACTGGTGCCCGAAGGGGCGAAGCTGGCTCACCGATCCGACGAGCCATTCGCCCGAGCTGGTGCCGCCGTCGACCTCGACCGTGGCGAGAGGCGTGCCCTCCTGGTCGAGCAGTTCCACGGCCCCGCTCTCAACGGGCTCAGTCGCCCGCAGGCGTCCACCGTCGCCCTCAGACGCGTACGCGGTCGCCCCGAGGCCCCCGGCGAGCACCAGCTCGAGCTCGGCGACTCCCGCCGGGCTCAGCGTCATGCGAGCGGTCACGAGGTCGACTCGTTGTCGCTGCTGTGGGTTTCCTGCAGCTCACGAGCGCGCTTCTCTTGTCGCTGCGTGGGCTTCAGGCCGTGGCGGGTGCGCAGATACATCCAGCCCAGAGTACCGATCACGAATGCGCCGATGACGAGAATGAGGGTCCACTCGTTCGACACCTTGAGCATCTTGAGCCCCGCCGCCAACAGGACGAGCGCCAGAGCGCGTCGAACGATGGTTCCCGAGACCCTCGAAGAGAGCCGAGCGCCCAGGTACGCACCGGGGATCGCGCCGAGGGTGAGCGGCCAGACGATGCCCCAGTCGACGTCGCCGTAGAGCAGGTGCCCGGCGGCAGCGGCGATCACGAGCGGCACTGCCTGTACGAGGTCGGTGCCGACGAGCCGGTTTGCCGAAAGCATCGGGTAGAGCGCCATGAGCGTGATGATGATGAACGATCCTGAGCCCACCGAGGTGAGGCCGACCATGAGGCCACCGACGATGCCGACGATCACGGTGGTGACGATCTTGACCTTGATGTCCTTGTCGGCGACCTCGGGTTGGGCGATCTCTTCGCCGCGCATGATGCGGGCGTGCGTGCGCATCGCGATGTAGGCGCGCACGATCAGCAGGGCGGCGGCGATGAGCAGCACGATGCCGAGCGCGGTCTTGACGAAGTTGTTGACCTCTTCCATCGGGCCGATCGCGCTGATGATCAGCGCTCCCGAGAAGGCAGCAGGCACCGATCCGACCACGAGCCAGAGCACGATCTTCCAGTGCACGGTGCCGTGTCGCATGTGCACGACTGAGCCGACCGGCTTCATGAAAGCGCTCGTGATGAGGTCGCTCGAGACCGCGGTGAGCGGAGACACTCCGAAGAACAGCACGAGAACGGGCGTCATCAGGGCGCCACCGCCCATGCCGGTCAGCCCGACGACGATTCCGATTCCGAGACCCGCAAGGGCAAGTCCCCAATCCATGCGGTGCCCCCTCGTAAATTCCGACCGAATTAGTCGGTATTCAACGGCACAGGTGCAGGCGGAGCAAGTCCAGGCGTGTTAACGGCTCGTCAATTCTTTGCTCACGTCGTCACTCAGCACTGTCGGCGAGAGCTCGCTCAGGCGCCTGCTCATGCCGAGCAACCCGGCGGTCAGCGAGCACGGCCTGTACCGAAATCCACACGGCGGCGACCCAGAGCACGATCACACCGCCGAGCACCCACCAGGTCAGCAGACCTCCTGTTTGATCGACGCCGAGCATGATCGTGCGGGTGTTGGTGAAGATGATCATCCCGCCCACGAGCGAGCCGAGCAGGCGCGGCGGCATGATGCGCACGAGCCAGGCGGCGAGAGGAGCTGCGATCATGCCGCCGATGAGCAGTGCGAGAACCCAACCGAGGTCGAATCCTTGCGAGCCGAGGCCGATGAAGAAGCCGACGCTGGCCGAGATCGCCACGAGGAACTCGCTCGTGTCGATCGTGCCGATCACCTTTCGGGGCTCCATCCGTCCGCTCGCAAGAAGCGCGGGGGTCCCGACCGGACCCCATCCGCCACCGCCGGTGGCATCGATGAAGCCACCGAACAGGCCCAGTGGCGCGAGGAACCGCAGTCGAAGCGGCCTGGAGCCATCGGGCTTCGGGATCGCCCGGAAGGTGAACCGCACGAGCACATAGAAGCCCAGAGCGAGCAGGATGCCGCTCATCAGAGGTCGCGCCGCATCGCTCGAGAGGTTCGAGAGCAGCGTCGCGCCGAGGAAGGCTCCGATCGCGCCGGGGATGCCGACCTTGGCGACGACTTTCCAGTCGACGTTGCCGAATCGCCAGTGAGACAGACCGGACGCGAGGGTCGTCCCGATCTCGGCAAGGTGCACGGATGCGCTCGCTGCCGCGGGACTCGCGCCGATGAGCAGCAGAAGGGTCGTGGAGGTGACGCCGTAGGCCATGCCCAGCGCGCCGTCGACGAGTTGGGCGGCGAAACCGACGACCGCAAGCAGGAGCAGGGTTTGCATTCGAATGTCTCTTCCCGATAAATCCGACTGGATTAGTGGGTATTAAGACACACGAAGGACCGCACGCGCAAGTGAACAGTGCGAGAACCGCCCAGTCGGCGACGAGTCAGTCGCCGAGCGAAGAAGAGTTCCGCCAGGCTCGCGGCTCGTCTGCGAGCGCCTGCACCGACGCCGGCAGGCTGCCCGTCGCGAGGTCGGCAATCGTGGTCGCCTCGAGCACCGCCCGAACATTGGCCCGTAGTGCGACCCAGAGCGTGGCGAGAGCCTCGTGCTGCTCGAGGTACTCGATATCCGAGGGCCGCGCATCGCGCACATACACGAGAGGTCCATCGACGGCGCGGATGACGTCGGCCACCGATACCGTCGAGGCGGGCAACGCGAGCCGATAGCCGCCTGCCGCTCCTCGGCGGCTGGTCACGATTCCCGCCCTTCGCAACGAGGTCAGGATGCCTTCAAGAAAGCTCCCGGGAATCCCCTGCGCTTCGGCTACGGCATCTGCCGAAATGACCTCGTCGCCGGCCTGCGCGATCGCAACTGTCGCGCGGACGGCATAGTCCGCTCGGGCTGAGATCCGCATACCCGATTATGGCTTGCGTACCTGACGTAACGCACATGAGACCCGGCGTTCGATTGCTGACACACAAGTGGGGTAAGGTCACTCCCCGTACGGTCCTTCTCCAGCCGTAGGTTCCCTCTCCGCCGGAAGCGACGAATGACGGAAGTATCACTGAGCGACTCCACGCTCGCAGAGTCCATCGCACAATCGGCCGCCGAAGTCCTGATCACCACTCGCCGAGAGTTCCTCGGCGACGATCTTCGCGCGCTCAAAGACGCAGGCGACGCGTCGGCGCAGGCACATATCGCCGGGCGCCTTGCGAGCGAAGCTTCGAGCGACGCCATCTTGAGCGAAGAGGCGAAGGATTCAGCCGAGCGGCTCTCCGCTGAGCGCGTGTGGATCATCGATCCGCTCGACGGCACGCGCGAGTTCTCCGAGAGCCGCGACGATTGGGCAGTGCATGTCGCCCTGTGGCAGGACGGCGAGCTCGCCCTCGGTGCTGTAGCCCTCGGCGGGCCCGACACCGTGCTCTCGAGCGCCACCGTTCCCGCGCCCCCGGCCCGCCCTGAGGGCCCGGTCCGCATCGCCGTCAGCCGTTCCCGGCCGCCCGAGATCGTGAATGCCGTCGCCGAGCAACTCGGAGCAACCCTCGTGGCGATGGGATCGGCCGGCGTCAAGGTCTGTGCCGTCGTAACCGGCGAAGTGGATGCTTATGTCCACGGTGGCGGACAATACGAGTGGGACTCTGCGGCACCGGTCGCAGTCGCTCGCGCCGCCGGCCTACACACGTCCCGGCTCGACGGGTCCCCCCTCGTCTACAACCAACAGAACCCTTACCTCCCTGACCTCGTCGTCTGCCGCCCGGAGCTCGCGGCGCAGATTCTCGAGGCCATCGCGAACGCTGAACGGAAGGCATCCGAGTGACATCGCCTAATCAGTACGCGCTCAGCCAGCTCCAGATTCTGGAGGCTGAGTCGATCCACATCATCCGCGAGGTCGTCGCACAAATGGAGCGCCCGGCGCTGCTCTTCTCGGGCGGCAAGGACTCCATCGTGCTGCTGCACCTCGCGATGAAGGCCTTCCACCCGGCACCGATCCCGTTCCCGATCGTGCACGTCGACACGGGCCACAACTTCCCCGAGGTTCTCGAGTTCCGCGACTCGATTGTCGAGAAGCACGGCATCCGCTTGGTCGTCGGATCGGTGCAGGAAGCGATCGACAAGGGAACGGTACGCGAAGAGCCCAACGGTTCGCGCAACCGGATCCAGACGCCCGTGCTGCTCGACACGATCGAGAAGAACCAGTTCGACGCCTGCATGGGCGGCGCGCGCCGCGACGAAGAGAAGGCACGCGCCAAGGAGCGCGTGTTCTCGTTCCGCGACGAGTTCGGGCAGTGGGATCCGAAGAACCAGCGCCCCGAGCTCTGGAGCCTCTACAACGGCCGCGTGCATCCGGGCGAGAACATCCGCGTGTTCCCCCTGTCGAACTGGACCGAGCTCGACATCTGGCAGTACATCGGCGAGTACGAGGTCGACATCCCGTCGATCTACTTCGCCCACGACCGTGACGTCTTCGTGCGGAACGGGATGCTGTTCGCCGCGAACGAGTTCTGTGTTCCCAAGGAGGGCGAGGTCGTCGAGACCCGCAAGGTGCGCTACCGCACCGTCGGTGACGCAACCTTGACGGCAGCGGTGGCATCGGATGCCGACACCGTCGAGCTCATCATCGAAGAAGTGGCGGCGACTCGCGTCACCGAGCGCGGTGCGACCCGCGGTGACGACAAGGTCAGTGAGGCTGCGATGGAAGACCGGAAGAAGCAGGGGTACTTCTGAACATGGACATGCTGCGATTTGCGACCGCTGGATCGGTCGACGACGGCAAGAGCACCCTCATCGGCCGTCTGCTCTATGACTCGAAGTCCATCTTCGAAGACCAGCTCGAAAGTGTCGAGGCAACGAGCAAGGCCCGTGGCGACGAGTACGCCGACCTCTCCCTGCTTACCGATGGTCTGCGCGCCGAGCGCGAGCAGGGCATCACGATCGACGTCGCTTACCGCTACTTCGCCACCCCCAAGCGCAAGTTCATCATCGCCGACACTCCCGGACACGCGCAGTACACGCGCAACATGGTCACGGGCGCGTCAACGGCAGACCTTGCGATCGTGCTGGTGGATGCCCGCAAGGGCGTGCTCGAACAGAGCCGTCGTCACGCGACCATCGCGTCGCTGCTGCGCGTGCCGCACATCGTGCTCGCCGTCAACAAGATGGACCTCGTCGACTGGTCACAAGAGGTCTTCGAGTCGATCCGCGATGAGTTCTTCGCCTTTGCGTCGAAGCTCAACATCACCGACATGACAGCGATCCCCCTGTCGGCGCTCGCCGGCGACAACGTCGTGAATCGCTCCGAGAACATGCCCTGGTACGAGGGCACGTCTCTCATGCACCACCTCGAGAACGTCTACATCGCGAGCGACCGCAACCTGCAGGATGTGCGCTTCCCCGTGCAATACGTGATCCGCCCCCAGCAGAGCGCGCACCGCGACTACCGCGGCTACGCCGGCCAGGTAGCCAGCGGCGTCATGAAGATCGGTGACGAGGTGCTCGTGTTGCCGAGCGGGCTCTCCTCGAAGATCGTCGGCATCGACACTGCCGACGGTCCGGTCGACGAGGCCTTCCCGCCGATGTCGGTGACAGTCCGCCTGGCCGATGACATCGATATCTCCCGCGGTGACGTGATCTGCCGCAAGGGCAACCATCCAGAGGTCAGTCAGGACATCGATGCGATGGTCTGCTGGATGGATGACGTTCCGCTCACCGTCGGCCAGAAACTCTCGATTCTGCACACCACTCGCGCGGCGCGCGCGGTAGTAAAGGAGGTCGCCTACGAACTCGACGTGAACACCCTTCACCGCAGCGAACTGGCGAGCGAACTCGGTCTCAACTCGATCGGTCGCGTCAAGCTGCGCACGACGACTCCGCTCGTGGCCGACGAGTACGTCCGTAACAGGACAATGGGGGCGTTCGTGCTAATCAACGAGTCAACGAACCGAACGGTCGGCGCGGGCACAATCGGCCGGAGTCAGTCGTGACCGGCCCTCGCTACACAGGACCAGACCTGCGCTGGGAACTCACGAGGGGACGAGCCCGGCTCGTCCCGCCCCCACTGCGGAAGCCTGTTAGATCCGCCACTGTTGCGCTGCGGAGTCGAGGGCTGACGAAAGACGACATATTGCTCGGAGGTTTCCCGAAGTCAGGGTCCACGTGGCTGCGCTTTGTGCTGGTCGAGCTGTTTACTGGAGAGAGTGCAAGTTCTTTCGCAGACGTCAATATTCTCTCACCGGATCTCGGGGAGCATCGTGGAGCCTCGCCGGTTTCGAACGGCGGGAGACTAATCAAGACACATGAGGCATACGGCAGCATCCGCGCAACTCGGGCCAGCTCGCTATATGTCGTAAGAGACCCCAGAGATGTCGCGCTTTCGCTGTTTCATTACCTAAAGCGACGCGGCGCGCATGAGGTCCAGATGGATGACTTCATCGAAGCCTTCTCCCGCGGAAGAGTGCTGCCATACGGCGCGTGGCAGAGTCATGTGCTTGGCTGGATCACTGCCTCTCACCGGCGGCCAAACGTCGCTGTGCTCCGCTACGAAGACCTCCTCACCGACGGGACAGAAGCCCTTCAGGCCGCGCTCTCACGGCTCGGGCTGGAGTTCACTCCGGACCAAGTTCGCTCCGCGATGTCGAACAATACGGCGGATGCGATGCGCTCAAAGGAACTCGCGACGCCGGAGAAGGCGTTTCGGGAAGGACACTCATCCATCCCCTTTGTCCGGCGCGCGGCGAGCGAACAGTGGCGAACAGAGATGCTGCCATCGAATCAGGCCAAGATCGAGGCCGCGTTCAACGAGGGACTGCGCGCGTGCGGCTACGTCATCGATTGAGCGAACCACGAGGCACAAAACGGTGGGTTGCGGTCGGGCCACTGCGGCCTCCAGTCCACGGACAGGCGCTTGTCACGGAGAGAGTGGCGAGGTTCATGTGCAGCCGCTTGCCCGACGTTGTCGTTGTCAATACCAGTGAAGGTGAAGGCGCAACGGGTAGCAGGATGCTGCGGAAGGCCGCTCGAAACGGTCGCGCGGCGCTTGCGATCGCTAACGGTGGGAATGCTTACATCTCCGTAGGATCTGGAGACGGGATGTGGCTCTCTACCATTCTGGCCGCCGTGGCGCGTTTGCGGCGCGCGAGAATACTTCTCCACCATCACTCCTATGCTCACATCCGGACTCGTACTCTTCGAATGAAGGCGCTCACCTCCGCTGCAGGGCCCCGTGCCGTCCACATCGTCCTTAGTGAACAGATGGAACAGGACATCAGAGCTGCATCTCCTGCGCTCTTGAAGACCGTCGTAGTTGGAAACGCCACAATGGTCGAACCCGCGCTACTCCAATGCCGAAGTAAGGGGGACATCGACGTACTCGCCCTGGGCCACCTCAGCAACCTAACGCGCGCAAAGGGCATCGAGGCGACGATCTCACTCACGCAGAAGCTCCTGGAGCAAGGAACGGCCACGCGGCTGGTTCTTGCCGGTCCGCTGATGGATGAGTTTTCATCATCCCAGGTGCGACGAGCAGAGAAAGTTCTTGGAGACCGCTTTCAATACCTCGGCGAGTTGGACGACGCGGGAAAGATCGCGTTCTACGAAGAGATCTCACACTTCGTTTTCCCGTCGCAGTACGTCAACGAGGCCGTACCAATGGTCCTCTACGAAGCGCTCGCGGCCGGAGTGCCGTGCCTCGCTACA
Source organism: Microbacterium sp. UBA837 (assembly GCF_002296025.1). Taxonomy (NCBI): domain Bacteria; kingdom Bacillati; phylum Actinomycetota; class Actinomycetes; order Micrococcales; family Microbacteriaceae; genus Microbacterium; species Microbacterium sp. UBA837. The sequence goes on along the minus strand of NZ_DBHD01000053.1, from coordinate 20,647 downwards.
CCGGTTGGGTCCATCCCCCAACAGTTGGCGCATAGTGGATCCTTTGTGTCGACGCGCCCAGAGACATTCGTTGAGGAGAGCCTCGACTTCCTCACTCGTCCGCGCACCACCGTCGCGCGAATGAGCATTGCTGCTCGTAAGGCATACTTGAGCGAGCTGAAGCGATCCACAGATGCACTCGATGGGCTGTTCGGGCCGGAAGCATCATGAAGGCTCGGAGATACTCGGAGGCGTCGCACTCAAGCCCGCAAAGAGGCCACGCAGAGGGGACTCGAGCGTGTCGTCATTACTGAGTTCGCTCCATACGCGTCCGAGCATCGCGCAACCGGCCGCTCACCGATCTCGAGCCAAGAGTTGGCTAGGTATGCTGCTCGCAGTTGGCTCGGTTTTAGCTGTCACGAGCATTGCAGTTGCCGCGTCTAGCGGACCAGACCCCGCAAAGGCGGCTGTCGTCTGGTCTTCAGTCTTGTGGCTCATAAGCGCGACCATCGTCTGGGTCGCATCCGGCCGCATTCTTTGGTTCTCGCCCATCGGAATTTTGCTGATATCGCATTTTGCAATTTTCGTGGCTCGGCCGTGGTTTGGCGCGACCTACCAAAACTCTCTGAACATATTCACCCAAACCCCTGCTACTGAATTCTACCTTCAAGCAGCAATAGTCGCTGGAACCGGGCTCGTATCCACCTCAATCGGATACGCATTGGCTTTTCGTCGACCATCTCGCGTTCCTCCCCCTGTCAAGCCGATCGATATCCACACGTGGCGTCGCTTGGCTCCGCTGCTCTGGGGAATAGTACTGCTGGGGGTCACCCTGTATTTTGCCTATATTCTCCAGGTGGGTTGGGGCTTCTACTGGAGTGAGGTTTTCCTCGGGCGTTCATTGACGCAGAAGTATGCATTGACCGAAAGCTCGGGCTACCTTTATCTCGGCTTGCTGTTCGCCAACGGTGCGCTCGCCCTGATTTTTATGCAAGCCATTAGTCAGCGGTCACCGACACTCGCCTTCGCATCGGCCGGTCTAATAATGCTCTTCCTTGTGCCCCAGTTCGCGGCCGGCAATCGTTCGAACTTCATTCCTATCGTTGTTGCACTTCTGGTCATGCTGATCCGCGTATTCCCTCGCCTCATTACTCCCTTTCGCGCAGCGGTTTTTATTCCTGTCTTCATTTTCCTAGGATTCATTGCGCCAAGAATATGGAGAAATGATCTTTCTCAGGGTTTAAGTTTCATGGACTCCATCCTCAGCGCACTGGATCCCGTGAATCTCTTCGACAATTTTGTAGGCGGCCTCGATATGGCAATGATCGATGCGTTCTCGCTCCAAGTAGGCGCTCAGGCGAGCGGCCAGATCCCACTTCACTACGGTTCAACATATGTCGCGGCCCTTTCCGCTCCCATCCCGCGGTCGTTGTGGCCTGAGAAGCCTGTGTCGGTGGACAATATCCTGAACGAGGCAATCTTTCCCTCGACGCACCAACTGCATATCGGCTTCTCGTTCGGCATCTATTCTGAGCCCTACCTCAACTTCGGAATCATTGGTGTAATACTCGTGATGGCGGTATTTGGAGCGGTACTAGGCCGCGTCTCGATCGCCCTGCTCACGACAACAAGCACGACTGTGGTGTTTCTCGTTGCGATGCTTACGGGGTTCATGTTCGCACTCGTGCGCGGGAGCATCTCCTATGACCTGCAGAGGTTCCTCATCCTTGTCCTTCCGGTCCTCACCGCTCTGTGGATCGAGCAGACCGTAGCCAGCCGCCGAACCCCTCGCAGCACTGGTTCAAGGCTGTCGGAGCAGCCTAGATTGAAGTAACTCAGATGAGCTATATTGTTGCCTTTAATAGGAATCGAGATTCGTACCAGGTTCCGCTCGCGTTAGCAGAGTCGGGAATGCTGACGAGACTGGTGACTGACTACTATTACGGACGCTCGATCCCGAGGCTTGCATCCCTTGGGCACCGTAGAGTCGAGGGTATCCCTGCCGCGGCGGTGCGTGATGCGCCGAAAGCATTTGCGGCTCAAGTACTCACGCTGGCGGCTTCCAAAGTTGGCGTGTCACTCCGTCACCCTATCGACACTATTGAGGCTTCGATCGCGTCTGTGGCATTGCGAGAGGCACGAAGGAGCGACGCCGACTTATTCATGTACTCGGGCTACGCGTATGAATCTTTCAGTGCGTTACCTGATCGCAAGAAGCTCCTGTTCAAGTTCCATCCCGACGGCGACTTCATTAGAGCTTGTCTCAACGACGACGATCTTCTCTCGTCAGGTAGCTGGATGCCGGAACCGGAAGAGGCTGGAACGTTGCGCCGCGCCGGGCAGCACGCTCGCGAGTTGGAACTGGCGGATCGGATCCTGTGTGCCTCCAGTTTCACCAAGTCGGGGCTTGTTCGTATGGGAATTGCACCTGATCGGATAGTAGTTGTTCCCTACGGCTGCCCGGAGCCCGCGGAACCCGCAGTAGTAGCTGAGGCAAGAAGGGAGGGAGAATGCAAGATTCTCTTCGTCGGCCAGGGGGTTCGACGGAAGGGTCTACACCTGTTGCTCGAGGCCTGGGGACAACTCCGACCGAAGAATGCACGGCTTCGAATCATCGCCTCACGGATCGATCCTGCGATCGGAGCGATGGCCTCAAACCTCAGCAGCGTAGACCTATCGGGGCCTACAACGCGCGAGCAGATCGTCAGCGAAATGCTCTCGGCCGACACGCTCGTTCTGCCCAGTTTGGTGGAGGGCTTCGGACTCGTCATCGGCGAGGCGCTGTCAGCTGGCTGCCGCATTATCGCGAGCACACACACTGGCCTCCCCGACCTCGGGTTGCCTGCCGAGATCGCCACTGTCGTTCCCGCCGGCCGGATTGAGGAGCTGGTCGATTCGCTCCGGACCGCAATCGAGACCTTTGCGCCGGGTGGGTTGCGCGCCCGCGAGGCCACCGCGGCTGCGAAGCAGAGGTCTTGGGCCGCCTATAGGAAAGGAATACGCGAGTTTGCCGCTGCCAGTTGATAGTTCTTGATTGGGGTTCGGTCGATTGAAACGCAAGGAGAAGCGTCAAGAGATCCGGCGCGCCGGCACACGTGCGCTGGTTTACTTCTCGCCAGCGGAACCCCCGAGGACGGCGTTTGGTGCGACCACGCTTCCCACGCACGTATGTTGGTTGTCAGGCGTACCGACCACGACGGGTCCCGGCAGAATGAGGACACCGTCCGCAATTAGGACCGCAGGACTCGAAACAGGCCCTGGGCGAGCTGTCGCCGCGTCCTTCCTGCCGATGAACAACGACCGGGAAAATCCGGACGTCTGTTGCCGATCGTGGCGCGGCGCGTGCCGATTACACCGCGACCGCGTCGGGGAGATCGAAGTTATCTCCAATCGGATCTTCCTTCGGGACCGCAACATCGAGCTGATCCAAAGTCTGCTCGATGAATGGGTTCCGGCGTTCGCGTATCACCCTCGGGATCGGCTCGACGTGTGAAACCATACTCAGCCTCTTGATTTCTGGCGGAGCGGGCCGAATAAACCCTTCGCACGACTGCGAGAAGAACAGGCATGAGGCAAGAAGAGAAGGGTTCATGTGATTTCTGATGATGCTTCCCGGGCACTCCTCGCATAGGCGATACGCCACCCAACTAGGTTGGCTAGCGACGAAACAATAGCTATCCAACCTATCGGGTCGTCCCACGGCAGCAATGACGTCCAGCCGCCCAAGAAGGTTAACGCAGCGGCCGCAATGACCACGAAGACTCGGATCACAAAGCCATATCGCTGGCCTCCTAGCGCAAGAGCCGCAGCCTGGCTGGGAGTTCGAAGCGAGTTCAACAACCCCGCAATTGCGCAAACCACCGCAACTCTCAATATCGACGGGGACGATAGTCCGGAAGCCCATATTATGAGCAGTTCCGCAGCAACGATGTACACGAGCGTAAATAGCGTCAATCCCACCGTCATCCGCACCACTTGTTTGTGAAGGCGGCGAAGAGCATTCGCGTCGATAAGGCGCCACGATTCTATACCAACGCTAGCTATAATCGAGGTAGTCAACACATTAAGCGGTCCGATCGCTGACTGCAACAACCGATACTCCCCGGCAAGAGCTGCGTTCAGCGCAGACGTAGTCACGACCATCGGGACGATACTCGCGAGCGCGGAGAGCAGATTGTCGGCTCCCGACCACCTGCCAAGCCGCCACGTCGCGACGAGCGAGATAGATGACCGCTCATCGTTGCGACGCGCTGCTACGGCGAACGCAACGATGAGGCAGGTGCCGCCAAATACTGCTGCGTCGTAAACGAGCAACAGTGTCGTCGCGGTCGCGGCTGCGGGTGATAGCGCGACGAACGAAAAGAGCGCGACGATTGCAGCGAAGAGAACGCTGTCTGCCGCGGCAGCCCTTCCAGCCGCCTGCAGGTTCAGGAGGTACGCACGTGCAACGTCTGCCACAAGCACCAGGACGAGAAGCGGGACCGATGCGATCGCTAATGACACCGGATCTTGGCCGGGAGCGATGAACAGCATCGAAGAACCGACGACAACACCGCTAGGTGTGGATACACTCAGGGCCCATCGCAGAGGAACGGCGCCTTGCCCGCTCGTCCTCTGCGTCGCGAAGCCTGGTGTAAGAATCGTGGCACGCTGCAGAGCGACAGCAGAGGTTGCTACCAGCAACACAATTGAAAAATCTGACAGTGCCGCGGGGGTGAGCGCACGAGCCGCGAGTATCAGCGCCACAGCGTTTCCCGCGGCAACAATGCCTATGTCAACGGTCAACCAGAGCTTGCTTGTCGAAATATCGCCGAGGCCGCGAATCCTCATCAGGTGCTAGCCATCCCAGGTTTGCTCTCCACCATCGTTCAGACTTCTCTCTTCAGACGGGAGCAAGTCACCCTTCCTCCCTGCGTAACCCTGCCGAAATCACGACCAAGATAGCCTCTCAGTATGTCGCGCCGTTCACCCCAGGGTTCGCCCCGGGTCCTCGTCCTGGGTATCAACTACCCGCCCGAGCACACCGGAATCGCTCCCTACACGGGTGCCATGAGCCGCGGACTCGCCCGGAGGGGGATCGTTGCACGCGTCATTGCGGCTCACCCTCATTATCCGGATTGGAAAGTTAAGCCAGGTTACGGGCAGTGGTCACGCAGCGAATATCTCGACGGCGTCGCGGTGAAACGCGTGCGGCACTACGTACCGAATCCACCCAAGGGCGCGCGGCGACTCGCTTCGGAAGTGAGTTTCGGCGCGCGCTCGACAGTAAGCCGATGGGGATCACCCGATGCGATCGTCGTCGTCTCACCGGCGATGATCTCGTCAGCCATGGCCGCTCTGAAAGCTAAGGCACTGCATCGCTCGGCCCCCCTGATTGTGTGGGTACAAGACCTGTATGCCCGGGGTATGGCTGAGACCGGACAAGGCGGGCGCGCGGCCCAGGCGCTCGGCGCCATCGAAGGGCGCCTCCTGCGCAGTGCCGACCGCGTCGTGGTGATCCACGACCGCTTCGCCGAGATCATCGCTCGTGACTTCGGTGTCGACCGCAACCGAATCACCGTGGTGCGCAACTGGACCCACCTGGCACCGTTTCCCCACATCGACGTCGCAGCCAGCCGAGCGCGGTTCGGCTGGAAGCCCGACGAGACCGTCGTGCTGCACACCGGAAACATGGGCGTGAAGCAGGGACTTACGAACGTCATCGACACCGCTCGAGTCGCGGAGCACTACGGCGATCCAGTGCGCTTCGTGCTCGTCGGCGACGGTGGTGAGCGGGAGACACTGCGGGCGCTTGCCCGCGGTGTGGGTCCGCTCCAGTTCTTGCCCCCGCTGGACGACGCGGACTACGCCGCCGCTCTCAAGAGTGCCGACATTCTGCTCGTCAACGAGCTTGCCGGTGTCTCCGAGATGGCGGTGCCGAGCAAGTTGACCTCGTACTTCCAAGCAGAACGCCCCGTTATCGCCGCGACCGACCCGTCCGGCATCACAGCGGGTGAGGTTCGGACCGCCGATGCCGGGCTGGTCGTTCCCGCCGGAGATCCCGAGGCACTACGCAACGCGACGCTCGAACTGCGTGCGAATCCCGACCGAGCTGCCAGGTTCGGCGTGAACGGCCTGAATTACCGTCAGACGGTGCTCGACGAAGAGACAGCAATCACGAAGTTTGCCGACATGCTGTACGAAGTCACTATGACCGGCGACCGCACTGCTTAGTCGCCCCACACCACTGAGAATCACGACGAAAGATATCGGAGACGGTCTTGGCCAAGCGCGCACTCATCACTGGAATCACGGGGCAGGACGGTTCGTACCTCGCGGAACTGCTGCTCGCCAAGGGCTACGAGGTGCACGGAATCATCCGTCGCGCGTCGACCTTCAACACGCACCGGATCGACCACCTCTACACCGACCCACACAACCCCGAGGCCAAGCTCTTTCTGCACTACGGCGACCTGAGCGACGGAGCGCGCCTGGTGACTCTGCTCATGGAGATAGAGCCCGACGAGGTCTACAACCTGGCCGCACAGTCTCACGTGCGTGTCTCGTTCGACGAGCCCGAGCACACCGCCGACACCACGGGAACCGGCACGATCCGCCTGCTGGAGGCGGTACGAATGGCCGGCATCCGTCCCCGGTTCTACCAGGCATCCACCTCGGAGCTTTACGGCGCAACCCCACCCCCGCAGTCCGAGACGACGCCGTTTTACCCGCGGTCGCCCTACGCGGCAGCGAAGCTCTACAGCTTCTGGATCACGAAGAACTACCGCGAGGCCTACGACATGTTCGCGGTGAACGGCATCCTGTTCAACCACGAGTCTCCCCGCCGCGGTGAGACCTTCGTGACTCGCAAGATCACACGCGCGGTCGCGCGCATCAAGGCAGGAGTCCAGAAGGACATCTACCTCGGCAACCTCGACTCGATCCGCGACTGGGGATACGCCGCCGAATACGTCGAGGGCATGTGGCGAATGCTGCAGGTCGACGAACCCGAAGACTTCGTGCTTGCCACCGGCGTCGGCTACACGATCAAGGACTTCCTCGAGACGGCTTTCGGACACGTCGGACTCGAGTGGCAGGAATACGTCAAGTTTGATGAGCGCTATCTGCGCCCGACCGAGGTCGACGCGCTGATCGGCGACCCGACGAAGGCGGGCGAGAGGCTCGGCTGGACTCCCACGATCGATGGGAAGGAACTGGCCAAGCTCATGGTGGACGCCGACGTGGAAGCACTGGAAAAGGGCGCCGACTGGATCGATACCGTGAAGCTCGCGTCGTGGGGAACGAAGTGATGCGTTTCGTCTCGCTTCGCTCGCTCAACGACCGGATGCGGGCCGAGCGTTTCGTCTCGCTTCGCTCGCTCAACGACCGGGGAAGGGCACGCTGATGGGAACCGCCGTGGACGGGGTTCAGTACACGCCAGGGGAACTCGACCGGGACGCCACGTTCTACGTTGCGGGGCACCGAGGACTCGTCGGATCGGCGATCTGGCGCAAGCTCGAGGCATCCGGGTTCGAGAACATCGTCGGAAAGACCTCGGCCGAACTCGATCTGAAGAACCGCGACGCGGTGTTCGCATACATGGGCGAGATCAAGCCGAAGTACGTTGTCCTCGCGGCGGCGAAGGTCGGTGGCATCCTGGCGAACTCGACCTACCCAGTCGATTTCTTGAGCGACAACATGCGCATTCAAACCAACGTGCTCGATGCCGCGCTGGCGAACGATGTCGAGCGGGTGCTGTTCCTCGGGTCGTCGTGCATCTATCCGAAGCTCGCCGAACAGCCGATCCGCGAGGACTCGTTGCTTACTGGTCATCTCGAGCCTACAAATGACGCGTACGCGATCGCGAAGATCGCCGGCATCCTGCACACGCAGGCCGTACGCCGCCAGTACGGGCTGCCCTGGATCTCGGCCATGCCCACCAACCTCTATGGGCCGAACGACAACTTCTCGCCGAGGGGGTCGCACGTGCTGCCTGCGCTGATCCGCCGGTACGACGAGGCAGTCAAGTCGGGCGCGGCGACCGTGACCAACTGGGGCACGGGCACACCGCGCCGTGAGTTCCTGCACGCGGATGACATGGCGGACGCGTGCCTCCATCTGATGGAGCACTACGACGGACCCGACCAGGTCAACGTGGGCACAGGGTCGGATGTCACGATTCGCGAGATTTCGGAGACGATTGCATCCGTCACGGGCTTTCAGGGTGAGACGGAGTGGGACACATCCAAACCCGACGGCACACCGCAGAAGCTGTTGGACGTCTCCAAGCTCGCTGAGGCGGGGTGGACCGCTCAGATCTCCCTTGAGGAAGGCCTCGAGCGCACTGTGGCTTGGTATCACGACCACGTCGAGTCAATTCGCGAGTAGACGTGTTCAGGCACATCGTCCTCTTTCGCGTACACGACGATGTGTCCGGCGCCGAGCTGGAACGGACGGTTTCGGCTTTGCGGGCACTCGGCGATGAGATCGAGGCTGTGTCGTGGAACGTAGAAGTCTCGCTGGACTCGCGTAAGGGTCGGGTGATTGTGGAAGACACGGCATTCGCGGATGCTGCAGCCTTCGACCGCTTCCGCGCACATCCGGCACACATCGCCATCGCTGACTACATGGCGCGCATCTCGGATTGGTGGGTCGGTGACTATCACGCGCGCGACAACTGAGCGAAACACAGGAGTGGTATCTTCGCCTCCGGGTGGAATCGGGACCACGACGAAGGGCACTCTGTGACGGCTGACGTTCAGCACGGCACGAATGCAACAGGGCATCGCGCGCACGGCGAAGAAACTTCCGCGGGGCCGCGCCCCGTAACGACCTCAACAGGATCGGTCGTCATCCCTGCGGAGCGTGCCGACGCACGATGGCAGCTGCTCTTCAGCCGACGCTTGTGGATCAGTGACGCCATCGTGCTCATCTGGGTCGTGTTCGGCACTCAGATCTTCTGGTTCGGCACAGGCAACGCCGAACTCGCGCTCCTGCAAGACCACCGCTTCAGTGATGTTTCTTACTGGGCGCTCTCAACGATTCTCGTCGTGGTGTGGTTCTGGGCGCTCTCACTCGCCGACTCCCGAAGCCACCGCGTCATCGGAGCCGGGAGCACGGAGTACATCCGGATCGTGGATTCGAGCGTCCGGCTGTTCGGGGTGATCGCGATCATCGCCTTCCTCTTTCAGATCAACATCGCCCGCGGCTTCCTCTTGATCAGCCTGCCCCTCGGGGTCGCCGTGCTCATACTCGTGCGATGGCTGTGGCGGCAGTGGCTGATTGCCAAGCGGCGGAGCGGCTCATACATGCACCGCGTGCTTCTGGTCGGGTCCGAGAGCTCGGTGGCGCAGATCGCGCATGAGCTGCAGCGGACACCCCGCGCGGGCTACCTCGTGGCTGGCGCATGTGTGCCGAGCGGCAAGGTCGGAGACACCATAGCGGGAACCACCATTCCTGTTATGGGCAATGTCAATTCCGTGGAGAGGGCGCTGCTGGCAACCGGAGCCGACACCGTAGCGGTCACGAGTGCCGACGACCTTCCGCCCGCGAAGGTGAAGCAGATCTCGTGGGGTCTCGAGGCAGGCAAACAGCACCTTGTGATCGCACCCAGCATCGCCGATATCGCCGGTCCGCGCATCCATATTCGCCCTGTCTCGGGCCTCCCGCTGATTCACGTCGAGACGCCCCGGTTCTCACTCGGTCAGCGGGTAACGAAGCGCGTGTTCGACCTAGTTGCATCGGTGCTGGGCGTCATTGTCATCAGTCCCCTTCTCCTCGTGCTGACAGTCGCGATCATGCTGAGCTCGACGGGTCCGGTTCTGTTCCGTCAGGAGCGCGTCGGGCGCGGTGGCAAGACGTTCAAGATGATCAAGTTCCGGTCGATGGTGCCTAACGCCGAAGAGCTGCTTGAGAAGCTGTTGGAAGAGCAGCGCGACTCGGGCAACGAGGTGCTGTTCAAGATGAAGAACGATCCCCGTGTAACCCGCGTCGGACGCTTCATGCGCAAATACAGCCTCGACGAGCTTCCGCAGCTGTTCAACGTCATCGGTGGGTCAATGTCACTCGTCGGGCCCCGGCCGCCGCTTCCCCGCGAGGTCGAGCAGTACGCCGAGCACGTCCACCGTCGCTTCTTGATGAAGCCGGGGATTACGGGGCTGTGGCAGGTCAGCGGTCGTTCATCTTTGTCGTGGGACGAGAGCGTGCGCCTCGACCTCTCTTATGTCGAGAACTGGACGCTCGTCGGAGATCTCACCATCCTGCTCAAGACGGCACGCGCCGCGCTTGCGCCGGGCGAGACCGCTCACTGACGCGCCACGATCCCGAGCTTCGCGAAGAGGTGTGCGCAACCGGGCCAGATGTCTTCGGGGATGGTTTGGCCGGCGAACCAGGCGAAGTCGAGGGCTTCATTTCGGGGCGAAGGTTCTCCGGTGAGTTCGACCAGGAACGCCATTCCTATTGAGTGCTTTCGTTCGTCGCGGCCGAATGGGGTGCCGTCGGTTGGGGCGACAGCTGCAGGGAACCACTGGTACGTGTATGCCGGCTGCGGATCGATCGGAAGGTCTAGGCCTGCAGCGAGGGTGTCGTTGGCGTGGCGTTGGAGGGCTTGGGCGATAGTCTCTCCGCGCTGGATACGGCCGCCCAGGTGACACCAGACCTCGCCGTACGGCGAGCGTCGCCTAATCAGGCCGTACTCGCGCGTCCCGTTGGGGGCGGTTCGAGTGGCGACGAAGTCGACACAGGCAATCGGCATCGATTGCTCGATCTGCTGATAGAGGTCATCGGGCAGATAGGCCATACCTCTATTGTCGCGGGATCGCTCCCCAGGGTTGCGACGCTTGTGCGTCACTTTCACGTCACATTCGACCCCTAGGCTTGGCGCGTGAAGCTATCAGTCATCGGATGCGGATACCTCGGAGCGGTCCACGCCGCAGCCATGGCCTCGATCGGGCACGAGGTCGTCGGCATCGACGTAGACCAGCGCAAGATCGACGCCCTCTCGAAGGGTGAGGCTCCGTTCTTCGAGCCCGGGCTGCCCGAGATCCTCGCCGAGGGAGTGGCATCCGGTCGCCTGCGGTTCACGACCGACATGGCCGAAGCTCGCGGCGCGAAGGTGCACTTTGTCGGCGTCGGGACTCCGCAGCAGCGCGACGGATACGGTGCCGACCTGACGTATGTCAACGCCGCGATTGATGGGCTCGTGCCTTATCTCTCTGAGGGCGACATCGTCGCGGGCAAGTCGACGGTTCCGGTCGGCACCGCAGCTGAGCTCACGCCGCGCGTCGAAGCCGCGGGCGCGACGCTCGTGTGGAACCCCGAGTTCCTGCGCGAGGGGTGGGCCGTGCAAGACACGATCGATCCCGACCGGTTGGTCGTGGGCGTGCCGTCAACGGATGCGGGAGCCGCCGCCGTCGACCTCCTGAAAGAGGTGTACGCGCCGCCGGTGGCGAAGGGCACCCCCTTCATCGTCACCGATCTCGCCACCGCTGAGCTCGTGAAGGTCTCGGCCAACGCGTTCCTCGCGACCAAGATCTCGTTCATCAACGCGATGGCTGAGATCGCCGAGGTCGTCGGCGCCGACGTGACCCAACTCGCCGACGCGATCGGCCACGATGCGCGCATCGGACGCAAGTTCCTCGGCGCCGGCATCGGTTTCGGTGGCGGATGTCTTCCCAAAGACATCCGCGCCTTCTCTGCCCGCGCCGAAGAACTCGGCCGCGGCGAATCCATCGCGTTCCTGCGCCAGATCGACGAGATCAACATGCGCCGCCGCGACCGAGCCGTGCAGCTGGTGGTCGACGGGCTTGGCGGATCCGTATTCAAGAAGAACGTCACCGTCCTGGGCGCCGCCTTCAAGCCGCACAGTGACGATATCCGCGACTCCCCCGCCCTCGACGTCGCCGTACGCCTGCACGGCCTCGGCGCATGGGTCACGGTCACCGATCCCGAGGCGATCGCGAACGCGCAGGCGAAGCATCCGCAGCTCAACTACGTCGAAGACCGTGACGAGGCCCTGCGCGCTGCCGACGCCGTGGTTGTCGTCACCGAGTGGGACGAGTACCGCCGGCAGATGTCGCCCGAGCACGTCTCGACCCTCACCGAGGGGCGCGTGATCGTCGACGGACGCAACTGCCTGGACGCCGCCGCCTGGCGCGCCGCCGGCTGGACCTACTACGGCATGGGACGCCCGTAGCGCTGCGACGCGCCCCGCCTGAGATACTCGAGGGAAGCCTGACGAGGGCCATGGACGAGGCGGGCAATGCATAGCAGTCGGGCGCTCAGCGCGATGGCGATCATCGCGCTATCGACGGCTGCGCTCGCCGCATGCACTGCGAAGATCCCAGAGCCTGGTCCTAGCGCTAAACCTCTACCATTGACGGTCAACCCGGCGTGCCCGGCTGACTCGACGCCGGTCGGCCCCTCCGCGAGCGAGCTGAGCGACGCACTCACAAACGCGCGTGCCGGTGACACTCTCGCCCTGGCCGAGGCGACCTACGTCGGCAACTTCGAGATCGCCACGTCGGGCACCGCTGAGGAGCCGATCACCCTCTGCGGGTCGGCGGCGTCGGTCATCAACGGTGGCACCCTCGACAGTGGCTATGCCCTGCACCTGCAGTCCGCCGATTACTGGCGGCTCCAAGGATTCAGCGTCACGAACGCCTCGAAGGGCATCATGCTCGACGACTCCTCACACAACGTGCTCGCAAGCCTCGATATCTCACGCATAGGCGAAGAAGGCGTCCACTTCCGCACCGGCAGCTCCGCCAATGAGCTTGAGAACTCCCGGATATCCGACACGGGGCTCGTGACCGCGGAGTTCGGCGAAGGCGTCTACATCGGGTCGGCCGAATCCAACTGGTGCCGTTACACGGCCTGCGAACCCGACACAAGCGACCGCAACATCATCCGCGAAACCACGATCTTCAACACCACCGCTGAAGCAATCGACGTCAAAGAGGGAACCACCGCCGGTGAAATTCGCGGCAACTCGCTCTCCTTCCCGGCAAGCGCAGACGTCGAGTCCGCGGTGAACCTGAAGGGCAACGCCTGGATCGTCGACGCCAACACGATCGAGGCCGAAAGCGGCGACGGCATCCGCATCCACTCGATCCTCGAGGGATGGGGGGCATCGAACGTGATCACCGCCAACACGATCGGCACGCCGACAGGCCGGCTCGGCATCGAGGTCGTCGGCAACGCGCGAGAGCTGGGCAACATCATCGGATGCGACAACCTCACACCCTCGGGCGTGGCGGTCTCCACGAACGTCGCCTGCAGATAGCCGCAGAGGTTACCGCCCCGTAACGTCCGCGAAAGGCCCCGCTCACACGGCGTCACTACCGTCGCGAGCGGGGGAACAATCGCCGTGCGCTCGGGGGTGAGCAAAGCGTTGCCGGAGTCGTTGATTCAGTACGTCATGTGGGCGCTGCCGTTCGGCATCCTCGGGATCATCTCCTGGGGCCTGTGGGGCACCCGCAAGTTCCTCTCGGCGATCACGCGACCGACAGTGAACAACTTCCGCACGACAGCGACGATCGTGGTGCCGTCGTACCACGAAGACCCCGACGTCCTCATTCGCTGCCTGGGCACCTGGCTACGCCAGAACCCGAGTCGCATCATCATCGTGCTCGACGTCGCTGACGTTGAGGCCCAACGACGCATCGAGGCACTGGGTCATCCGAACGTCGACGTGCAGATGTTCCAGCATCGCGGCAAGCGCTCCGCGCTCGGACACGGCATTCGCCTGTGCGACACCGAACTGATCATCCTGATCGACTCCGACACGGCGTGGGAGGACGACATGTATGAGCACATCCAGATGCCCTTCATCGACCCCGCCGTCGGAGCCGTCAGCACCCGCCAGAATGTCTATCTCCCCAAGACCAGCGTCTGGCGCCGCGTCGCCGACTGGATCATCGACCTGCGCTACTACGACTATGTGCCCGCAATGGGTCGCTACGGCGGGGTGATCATGGCGTCAGGACGCACCGCCGCCTACCGCCGATCGGTCATCCAACCCCGCGTGTACGACCTCGAACACGAGTACTTCCTCGGCAAGGAGTGCATCGCCGGCGACGACGGTCGGCTCACCTGGCTTGTCATTTCGCAGGGCTTCCGCGTCGCGCACCAAGACAGTGCGCGGGCTCTTTCGATGTTCCCCAGCACCTTCCGTGCGTTCGTGAAGCAGCGCGTGCGGTGGAGCCGCAACTCCTACCGCTGCTACCTCACCGCCATCCGGCACGGCTGGATCTTCCGCACACCGATCATTTCCCAGCTCACCGTCATGCAGATCCTACTGACCCCATTCACGATGTTCGTGGCACTCGCATACGTCGTTCTCTCAGTCCGCAGCGAGCGGCCACTTCTCGCACTGGGACTCGCCATCATCTGGGTCATCGTGGGGCGCGGCATCCGAGGTATTTCACACCTGTGGCGACGTCCCGAAGACATCTGGCTGCTGCCGCTGGTCACCGGCGTCATCATCCTGGTTGCGCTGCCCATCAAGCTCTACGCGCTCATCACCATGAACAAGCAAGGATGGCTCACCCGAACCGCCGAGACGCAGGGCGGCGAAGGACAGACCGAGGCGAGCCTCCAGACACCCGCCGATGCCCCGTCATGACGGCCGGCCGCGACAGACCCACCTTCACCGCCGAAGAGCGCGGTGAAACGTCGGTGCCTGTCCGCTGGCTCGCCCGCACTGTCATGATCATCGCGATCGGTGTGCTGGTCGTCGCAGTCGTGATAGTCGGCAATGTCGTCGCCGGCAACAGCATGCCCTGGGTCATCGGGCCAACGGCTGCGGCGAGCCCAACCCTGGGGTCGGCAACCGCAGACACCGCGGGTTCGGACGAGCCTGATCCGGCGGCACTCGTGGATGCCGAGGACGAGCGCCTCCGGGCAATGAGCGCGGTCTCCGCCGGTGGCGGTATCGTCGCGGCTCCCGAATACAACACGGTGGTTCTCGGCGCGAGACCAAGCGCCTATACCCTCGACGACCTCGTGTCAGCCGGCGCGGCATCCTGGCTCGACGATGGGACCATCGAGTTGACCCGTCACATCGTCGTCCGGGCGGGCGCCGTCCTCAACCTCAGCCTTCCGGGCGAAACGCTGCGCATGGACAGCGACTCCGACGGGTTCGTTAGCCTCGTGGCGTGGGGCGGAGTACTGCAATTGACCGGCGACGCCGACCGGCCGCTGACCCTGGTCGGCTGGGACGCTGAGGGCGCGAGGCCCGACACGACCACCACTGACGGTCGCGCCTACGTGCGAGCCCGCAACGGCACCATCACGGCCGCGAACGTCGCGTTCGACAGTCTCGGCTTCTGGAGCGGGCGCACCGGAGGCGTCGCCGTAACCGCCACCGACAGTGGAACCGCCGCCGGCAGCTTCTCCCACACCATTCACTTCGGATTGCAGACCGGGCTCTTCCTGTCTGGGGTCACCGGCGTCACCGTCGACGGGGGCGAGATCATCAACGCAGTTGAGAACGGCATCGCCGTGACAAACGGCAGCAGCGACACGGTGATTTCGAACACGACGATCACTCGCTCGGGCGCCAGCGCAATCTCCATGGATAAGCGCAGCCGCAACCTCACCGTGACCGGATGCATGCTCGCGGACTCGCAGCGCTTCGGTGTCGAAGCCGACGGAAGCGCGCTCGCTGACGGCCCGAACCCCGAGGGATACGGGCTTGATCACGCTGCCGGGTTGACCATCACTGCGACGTCGGTGTCGGGAAACGCCAGAGGGGGCATCCGTGCGGTTGCCATTGACGCGGCGGAGTACGTCGAACTCTCCGTCGAGGAGCACGCCACCGCACTCGAGCTTCTCGGGCCGGCCGACGACGTGCGCGTCGCGGACGGGACACTGACCTCCACCGGCGGCGTCGCTCTCTCCATCGCCGACTCGGTGACGGATGCCGTCGTGACCGGCATGACGCTTACCGGCACTGACGGGGCGGTCTCGGTGGCGGATGCCGCCGTGACCCTTACCGACAACACGGTCCAGGTGTCAGGAAGTGGCCACGCGCTCTCGATCGACGGGGCCTCTACCGTGTCCGCAAGCCGCAATGCGCTAGCGGGCGTCGGGGCAGGTGCTATCGCATCCGGGCCCCGGGCCGACGTATCGGCCGAGGGGAACGATGAGTCGGCCTGGACATACGAGCTCGAAGCCGTGAAGTGGCTCAACCGGCATCCGATGGGATGGATGTGGGCGCTCGTCCTGGTCATCCCCGCAATCGGCGTACCCCTGATCGCACGACGGAACCGCAAACACCGTGAGTTGCGAGCACTTTTCGAAGACGCCGTCATCCGCTTCGGTGCCGCCCAGATCGAGAGCTATCAGCAGGGTGGAGCGATGCCAGTGTCCGGTGTGAGGCCGGTCGAGCCTGAGCCGGTCCCCACCGCAAGCCCCGTCGAATCCGAGCCGCCTACAGCGATCTCGTCGGACTCTCTGCACCACGCGGCATCCGAGCACGCGCTGCGGCCTTCCCTCGCGCCTCAGCCGCACCGCGAGCCGACACCTCCGGTCTTTCCGCACCCGGCGCCTCCCACGAATCCCTATGTCGTCCGAGCCGGATCGCCCCCCGCGGCACCGTCCGCCGCCGATCAAGCGACAGCCGCGCCACCCGTTTCGCCCGGACCGCACCGCCACCACCCGCGAAGCTTCGCCGACCTGCGAGTTGGACCTCTCGCGAACCGTGAGTTCGCCTCGCTCCAGGAGTTCGCCGTCGCCGCCGTGCTGGAAGCCGGCTACCCCCTGCGGACGGTTAGTGCCCTGTTCCGAATACCGTCGTGGAGACTCGAGGTCTGGGTGAACGAAGCAGCGCAGTCGCGTAGACGTGTCGAGTGAGCAGGGCAAGACTTCTCGGGCGACGCCTGCGCACCATGACCTCACTCGCCCAGCGCGGCATCAACCCCACCGTCGTATCGGACCAGACCGGATGCCTCACGTTCGCAACCAACATCGCCGCCGGCTGGACCTACTACGGCATGGGGCGCCCGTAGGTCAGATTCCTCCACAGCACACCGCGGGGCCCGACTGTGCACGACTGTGACCCACGCCACCGCCTGGACGGTTCGTCCTGGCATCCTGGGCGAGAGTGCCGCACACTGAGAGGGTGACCGTCGTGACCGAACCGCAGAGCTGGGCGCTCATCGGAGTGTTCACCACGATCATGCTCGGCGGCATGACAATCATGACCACACTGCTGATGCGAACCGTGACGGCATCCGTCAATGGGCTCCGCGGAGAGATGACCGGACTGCGCGGCGAGATGAACGGTCGCTTCGATGGGATTCGCGGCGAGATGAACGCCCGGTTCGACGCGATGGGCACCCGCATCGACCACCTCGACCGCAACATCTCCGCCCTCAGCCGCCGCGTCTGGGGCGAACCCTCCGGGGAGTGACTCGAAGGTTCTGGCTGTCACGCGTCGCGAAGCGCGTCGTCGTCCAGAGCCTGAGTCATCGCTGCGGGCCAGCGCACGTGCCGAACACCGGGTCCACTCGCCGATGTTCTCCTGTGCTACAGCGCGCTACACTACTCGCCATGGACATCGTGAGCCACCGGGAGCTGCGCAACCGCAGCGGCGAGATCCTGCGCCGGGTCGAAGCCGGCGAGACCATACAGATCAGCAACCGGGGCAAGGTGATTGCACTCGTGACACCCCTTACCTCCCGGGGCCTCGAAGCCCTCGTGTCTGAGGGGGGTGCGAGGCGAGCTACCGCACCGGTATCGACGCTCTCCGGCATCCGTCGAGCCGCATCTGCGCGGGATACAACCGAGATCATCCGCGACACCCGGGGCAGCTGGTGACCGTCACCTACCTCGACACCTCAGCCGCGATAAAGCTGCTCGTCGACGAGGCAGAATCCGACGCACTCCTCCACGAACTGACCACCACAGCGCGCGATCTGGTCGCCTCATGGCTCCTGCACGCCGAGTTGCACTGCGCTGCCGGACGAAACCCCAGCCTGATCGAATTTGACGCCATCACCACTGTGCTCAACGCAGTGACGCTGATCGACGTCACGCGCGGCGACCTTCTCTCAGCTGGGACGCATGCACCGTTGCGCTCGAACGACGCGACTCACCTAGCGACTGCTCTTCGCGTGGGCGTCGACGAGGTGCTCACCTATGACGGGGAGCTTTCGGCCGCAGCCAAGCGGTCGGGGCTGCGCGTGCTCGCACCATCGTAGGGTTGCGCTCCTCCCCAGGCGGTTCCCGCGCGGCACCGCCTGCCAGGTGCGGCACCATTCGTCCGCGCGAGGGCGAAGCGATGGCATCCTGAATCGCGATACCGCACACTAGGAGGGTGACCATCGTGACCGAACCGCAGAGCTGGGTGCTCATCGGCATCTTCGCGACCATCATGCTCGGCGGGCTCACGCTGTCTACGAACCTCATCATGCGCACAGTGACCGCCAGCATCTCGGGCGTCGAGGGCCGGCTCGAGGGGAAGATCGATGGCCTTCGTGCTGAGATGAACGCCCGCTTCGACGCGATGGGAACCCGCATCGACCACCTCGACCGCGACATCTCCGCCCTCAGCCGCCGCGTCTGGGGCGAGCCCTCCGGCGAGTAGGC
>NZ_DBHD01000053.1:0-1757 GCF_002296025.1 Microbacterium sp. UBA837 | reverse complement strand
GTAGGCATCCGTCGCGATCCACCACGGGGCCCGTCGGTCAGAGATTCGAAGCAGCCGTCCACGCCGTCGAGGAAGTGCTCGCGGGCCGTTGCACCAACGACGCTCCGGGCGACGAGGCGCAAGCTGTCGCGAGGGCAACATGTGCGGAGCGGAGCGGATCGAGCACGCAATCGCAGGCCTCGATGTCACCGACGAACTCGATCGGCTCGCGACGAATGCCCGTGAGCGTGCCGTCACGCCACGGGAGTTCACGGACTGACGAAGCCGGGATCCAATATTCGTATTTTTGTTCTATTGAGCTTCGAGTCGAACCATCATGCACTCGCATGTAGACCAATTTTTGCGGGTTTTCCACAGGCGCGCCCCTCTGGGACTCAATGTCGGAGGGTGATGTCATTATTAGTACATGCTTTCGAACGGGGTTATCGAGTTCAGCGAGGCGCAGACCGCCGAGCTGACCTCGATCGTCGCCGCCGTTCAGCAGGCGGATGCCGCGCTCGCCGCCGCCGAAGCCGCCCGCATCCGCGCTCTCGCTCGGGCGGGCGAGCTTGCTCGCGAACTCGCGGCGGGCAAGCCGTCCCGGGTGCGCGAACACGACATGGCGCTGCGCAGCATCGCCGCCACGATCGGAGTGCCCGCGCGCGTGTCCGATCGGTCGATGCAACGCCAGATCGGCGACGCTGAACGGCTCGCCGAGCGCTACCCCGGCACGCTCGAAGCCCGCGCTCAAGGTGAGATCACCCGCCAGCACGTGTATGCGATTCAGGATGCCGCCGCCGACCTCCCCGACGAAGTCATCCCCGCCTTCGAAGCCGAAGCACTCGAGCGATGCCGGCGCGACACCGTCGGCCGGGTGAAAGCTGAGCTCGAAATCCTCGCCCAGCGGATGCATCCCCGCAGCTTCGTCGAACGACACGCCTCCGCGCGCGAACGCCGCGACATCACCACCCGCGCGCTGCCCGACGGGATGTCATCGCTACTCCTGGTCGCGCCCACCCCGGTCATCGCGGGCATCGACGACCGCATGAACCAGATGGCCACCGTTGTCATCGACGTGCGCAACGCCGCGAAGGCTGCAGTCGGTTCTCCGGCAGACGATGACGCCCGAATCCCGGCTGACATTCTCGCCACCGACATCCGCACCCGGGCTCAGATCCGCGCCGATATCGCCGCCGACATCCTTCTCACCGGATCCCCCTTCGCCGACCCCACCGTCACCGGCGACGGACCCGGCACGCTCGGCGCGATCCGCGCGAAGATCCAGGTCGTCGTTCCAGCCCTCAGCCTCCTCAAGCCCGACGGCGACGAGAGCGGCCACGCAGAACCCGCCGACCTCGTCGGCTACTCCCCCATCGACGCCGAAACCGCCCGCGCCATCGCCGAAGCCTGCGACACCTGGTGGGAACGCCTCGTCACCCACCCCGTCACCGGTCAGGTGCTCCACACCAACGGCTACCAGCGCACCGCCGCGATCGACCGCCACCTGAGGGCCCGCGACCGCCACTGCCGGTTCCCCGGATGCCGCCTCCCCGCCATCCGCTGCGAAGTCGACCACACGATCGATCACGCGCTCGGCGGCAAAACGGATGTCTGCAACCTCGCCCACCTCTGTCAAAGACATCACTCGATGAAACAGTTCGCCGGCTGGAAAGTCAGGCAACTCGAGGGCGGCATCCTCGAATGGACCTCACCGGTCGGAACCACCTACACCGACTATCCACCCACGCCAGGGGTGCACTTCACCCCCGATCGATACG
>NZ_DBHD01000189.1:0-5249 GCF_002296025.1 Microbacterium sp. UBA837 | reverse complement strand
GTCACATTTCGCTGAGCGCGTACGGCAGCCCCCAGTGCCGCGTGGCTCCCCGTCTATCCTGTCGACGCCGCGTAATCTGAACGATTGTGACCGCCGAGTACTCCGCCCATCATCTGCAGGTGCTCGAGGGCCTGGAGGCTGTGCGCAAGCGCCCCGGAATGTACATCGGATCGACGGATTCCCGCGGTCTGATGCACTGCCTGTGGGAGATCATCGACAACTCGGTCGATGAGG
Source organism: Microbacterium sp. UBA837 (assembly GCF_002296025.1). Lineage (NCBI taxonomy): Bacteria > Bacillati > Actinomycetota > Actinomycetes > Micrococcales > Microbacteriaceae > Microbacterium > Microbacterium sp. UBA837. The sequence continues at coordinate 5,015 of NZ_DBHD01000189.1, read as the reverse complement.
CGCTGGCCGGCCACGGCTCGACGATCGAGATCGTGCTGTACGCCGACGGGAGCGTCGAAGTGCGAGATCGAGCCCGCGGCATCCCCGTCGACATCGAGCCTCGCACGGGACTGTCCGGCGTCGAGGTCGTGTTCACGAAGCTGCACGCCGGCGGAAAGTTCGGGTCCGGTTCGTACAGTGCGTCGGGCGGTCTGCACGGCGTCGGGGCGTCAGTCGTCAATGCCCTGTCGGAGCGTCTGGATGTCGAGGTAGACCGCGGCGGCAAGACCTGGGCGATGTCGTTCCACCGGGGTGAACCGGGCGAGTTCGCGGGCCCCACGCCGGACTCCGCCTTCACACCGTTCGAGAAGAGCTCGACCCTTCGCGTGGTCGGCAGGGCTCCGAAGGGCGTCACCGGAACACGCATCCGCTACTGGGCCGATCGGCAGATTTTCACGCGCGACGCATCGTTCTCGCTCGAAGACCTACAGCAGCGGGCCAGGCAGACGGCCTTCCTCGTACCGGGCCTGTCGATCACGATCACCGACGAACGTGACCCCGAGGCGCCGCTCACGACGGAGTACCGCTTCGACGGTGGGATTTCGGAGTTCGCGGAGTTCCTCGCTCCGGATGCCGCGGTCACCGATACCTGGCGACTGCAGGGCACCGGCACCTTCACCGAGACTGTTCCCGTGCTCCAGGCATCCGGGGCCATGGTGCCGACGGAGCTGGAGAGGACGTGTGAGGTCGACGTCGCGGTGCGGTGGGGGACCGGCTACGAGACCACGATGCGCTCGTTCGTGAACATCATCGCTACCCCGAAGGGCGGCACGCACCAGCAGGGGTTCGAGGCCGGCCTCATGAAGGTGATCCGCACGCAGGTCGAGCAGAATGCACGTCGGCTGAAGGTCGGCAACGACAAGCTCGATAAAGACGACATCTTGGCAGGCCTCACTGTCGTGCTCACGGTGAGACTCCCCGAGCCGCAGTTCGAGGGACAGACGAAGGAGGTCCTCGGCACCCCGGCCGTGCGCCAGATCGTCTCGACCGTGGTCTCCCGCGAGCTCGCGGCACGATTCGCCTCCACCAAGCGCGACGACAAGGCGCAGACTTCGCTCTTGCTCGACAAGGTCGTCGCCGAGATGAAGGCTCGCATCTCAGCCCGCGCGCACAAGGAGACGCAGCGTCGTAAGAACGCGCTGGAGTCATCGTCGCTTCCGGCCAAGTTGGTGGACTGCCGCTCGAACGACGTCGCCGACTCTGAGCTCTTCATCGTCGAGGGTGATTCGGCTCTGGGCACTGCCAAGCTCGCGCGCAACAGCGAGTATCAGGCGTTGCTTCCGATTCGCGGGAAGATCCTCAACGTCCAGAAGGCGTCGATCAGCGACATGCTCTCCAACGCGGAATGCGCATCGATCATCCAGGTCATCGGTGCCGGATCGGGTCGCTCCTTCGACATCAGCACGGCGCGCTACGGCAAGGTGATCCTCATGAGCGACGCCGACGTCGACGGCGCTCACATCCGTACGCTCCTGCTCACCCTCTTCTTCCGTTACATGCGGCCACTGATCGAAGAAGGCCGAGTGTTTGCCGCCGTTCCGCCGCTTCACCGCGTCATCGTGAAGCATCCCGGGTCCAAGCCCAACGAGACGCTCTACACCTACAGTGAGGCAGAGCTCCATGGTCTGCTGAGCCGGCTGACCAAGGCCGGCCGCACGTGGCAGGAGCCCATTCAGCGCTACAAGGGCCTCGGTGAAATGGATGCCGAGCAGCTCGCGACCACCACGATGGATCGCGCTGGTCGTACCCTGCGTCGCGTTCGGGTTCAGGATGCCGAAGCCGCGGCATCCGTCTTCGAACTGCTCATGGGCAATGACGTCGCGCCGCGGCGCGAGTTTCTGATCGAGTCGTCGGACCGGCTCGCTCGCGAGCGCATCGACGCCTGAGCGACGCCCTCAGGCGATCGGGCTCAGCGGACGACGGTGCCGATCGCGGCGACGCCGGCTTCCAGCGATACCCCGGATGCGTCGCGCTTGGCGCCGGCGGGCGGCAGGGTTCGTGCTGCACCGTCCTGCGCTACTGCGCGCGGGTCGGACCCCGCCCAGGCCAGAACCAGCCGGTCTTCACCCTTCAGGAGCCGGTGCGCGCGAACGCCGCCGGTTGCGCGACCCTTCGGGGGAAACTCGCTCAGCGGCGACACCTTGCCAGAGCTCACGTCTGCACCGGCCAGCGCGCCTGCGCTTCCCGCCGCCGTCACCACGACTGCCTCGGCAGCATCCGCGGCTGGGATCACGGCGAAGCCGATGACAGCAGCGCCCGAGCCCAAGCGGATACCCGCCATGCCGCCGGCCGCGCGTCCCTGAGCACGCACGGCGCTCGCGTCGAAACGCAGCAGCTGCGCATCGTCGGTGACGAAGAGAAGCTCGGCGTCATCGGGAGCCAGCGCCCCGCCGACGACAGCGTCGCCGGGCTTCAAGGCGATGATCTCGATCTCGTCACGAGCGGCGATTTCGCTCGGCAGCACGCGCTTGACGACACCCTGCGCGGTACCGATCGCGAGCGGGGTTGCGCCGTCCAGGGGAACGATCGCGACGACGTGCTCACCGCCCGCAAGTCCGAGGTACTGGTCTGCGCGGGTCCCTGCAGCGAGCTGCACCGCGTTACCGGGAACCGACGGGAGGTCGACGGGGGAGAAGCGCACGAGGCGTCCACGGGTCGTGAGTGCCCCGAGGTGGCCGCGGGTTGTCGCATCGGCGGCGCTACGGATCGCATCATGCTTCGACCGGCGTGTGGGCGAGACGATCCCGCCACCGGTAGCCTCCGGATCGAGGTCGGCCCGAACCATGCGACCCGTAGCCGAGAGGAACACTCGGCACGGGGTATCGGCGATCTGCAGATCCACGGGCTTCTTCGACGACGAGCGCGAAGCGACGGGCCCACCATTGAGCAGCAGAGTCCGGCGCGGCGTACCGAAAGCCTCGGCCGCGGCATCCAGCTCTGTGGCGACCTGTGCGCGGATCAACCTATCGCTCGCGAGCAGCGCCTCCAGCTCGGCGATCTCAGCCTTCAACGCGTCACGTTCCTGCTCGAGCTCGAGGCGCGAGAAGCGCGTGAGCCTGCGCAGACGAAGCTCAAGAATGTACTCGGCTTGCGGCTGGGAGAGGTCGAACACCTCCATGAGGCGAGTGCGGGCCTGCTCGCCGTCGTCGGACGCGCGGATCACCTGGATGACTTCGTCGATGTCGACGATTGCGATCAAGAGACCCTCGACCAGGTGCAACCGCTCACGTCGTTTGCCCAGGCGGTGCCGACTGCGCCGCGTCACGACCTCGATGCGGTGCCCGACGTACACCTCGAGCATCTCCTTGAGGCCGAGCGTCTGCGGCTGCCCTTCGACAAGCGCAACGTTGTTGATGCCGAAGGAGTCCTCCAGTGGCGTCAGTCGGTACAGCTGCTCGAGCACGGCGTTCGGGTCGAATCCGGTCTTGATGCCGATGACCAGCTGCAGGCCGCGGTGCCGATCGGTGAGGTCTGTGACGTCGGCAATGCCCTGCAGCTTCTTGGACGTGACGGCATCCTTGATCTTCTCGATCACCCGCTCGGGGCCGACGAGGTACGGGAGCTCAGTCACCACGAGGCCCGTGCGTCGGGGGCCCAGCGACTCGATCGACACCTTCGCGCGGGTCCTGACCGATCCGCGACCCTTGGAATAGGCATCCTTCACCCCGTCGAGTCCGACGATGATGCCGCCCGACGGGAAGTCGGGTCCGGGAACGAATTCCATGAGCTCTTCGACGGAGGCCTGGGGGTTCTCGAGCAGATGAATGGCTGCCGCTACCACCTCGATGAGGTTGTGCGGCGCCATGTTCGTGGCCATACCCACAGCGATGCCCGATGCGCCATTGACCAGCAGGTTCGGGAAGGCTGCGGGCAGGACCGCCGGCTGCTGGAACTGTCCGTCGTAGTTCGGGATGAAATCGACAACGTCCTCATCCAGGTTCTCGGTAAGCGCGAGCGCGGCGGCTGCTAGTCGCGCCTCGGTGTATCGGGGCGCAGCGGGACCGTCATCCAGCGACCCGAAGTTGCCGTGCCCGTCTACCAGCGGCACGCGCAGCGAAAAAGGCTGCGCCAGGCGTACGAGGGCGTCGTAGATCGCCGCGTCGCCATGGGGGTGGAGCTTTCCCATGACCTCGCCCACGACGCGGGAGCTCTTCACGTGGCCACGGTCGGGCCGCAGCCCCATGTCTGCCATTTGGAAGAGGATGCGGCGCTGCACCGGCTTCAAACCATCGCGGGCGTCGGGGAGGGCCCGCGAGTAGATCACCGAGTACGCGTACTCGAGGAACGAGCCCTGCATCTCTGCTGCGACGTCGACATCCTCGATCCGCTCGGCGACCTCAGCGGGCTGGGGGGGACGGGATGACGGCATGACAAAACCTCGAACGCTGGGGCGGACGCACCTCGGCCTCCGGGAAGAGGGGCCGTGGGAGACTGGCGTGGATGCCGATCACACTACCTGCGCACTCGCCGAGAACCCGGAGCCTCACCGACGTCGTGCCGGAGATGTTCCGTTCGCTGCGCGGGGAGAGCATCTGGCTGCGACCCGCCCAGAGCACCGTCCTCGTCATGCTCGACGGAGTGGGCGCTGCACAACTGCGGGCACGCGCCGGCCACGCGAGGTTTCTGGCGAGCATCAGCGGCATCCGCGACGTCGCCCGTACGACCTTTCCCTCGACCACAGCCAGCGCGCTCACGGGCCTGCTCACGGCGACGGATCCCGGACAGAACGGGATGCTCGGGTACCGGGTTCGTGTCCCCAAGACCGGCCGCGTTGCGAACCTGCTCCATGGCTGGGAAGACGGCGACCTGCCCGACGATTGGCAGCAAGAGCAGCCGCTTACTCGTGCGCAGGCCCGGCACGCGCCGGTCTTCGTGGTCTCGAAGCCGGAGTTTGCCACGACGGGCTTCACCCGCGCGACCACCGACGGAGCCCAGTTCGTCGGGGTCACCGACCTGGACGAGCGGATCGCCCGTGC
>NZ_DBHD01000186.1:0-9575 GCF_002296025.1 Microbacterium sp. UBA837 | reverse complement strand
GATCTGGCCGAAGAACGCGAAGGCACTGAACAAGGCCTACCCGGTCGAGTGGGCGCGGAAGGTTCACTTCCCGGTGATGCTGTACTTCGTCGTGTTCATCATCATTCACGTCATCCTCGTGTTCGCGACGGGGGCGCTGCGGAACCTCAACCACATGTATGCGGCAACCGACGCCGACAACTGGGTCGGTTTCTGGCTGTTCGTCTTGTCGCTGGTTGTCATCGCGGGAGCCTGGGTCGCCGCCCGTCCTCTCGTGCTGGCTCCGATCGCGCGTCTGTTCGGGACGGTCTCGAGTCGCTGAGACGGTGGATTTGCCGCGGCATCCGTGCTGGGTCCCGGCGAACCCGGCCGGATGTCGGGGGATATCCCCCCACGATTCGACCGGCTGGCAGGGACGCGAAGAACGGATGCCGGAACCTACCGTGGAGGAATGACGACAACGTATTCGCCGCCACGGCCCGTCGCGACGCCCGCGCGGATCGCCGGCGCGATCGCCCAACTCGCGGCGCTCGGCCTGATCGGCCCGGGGGTCTTCGCCATCCTCATGACCCTCCTGGGTCTCGGGGTGGGGCTGCTACCGGTGATCGGTATCGGACTGCTCTTCCTGCTCGCCTTTGTGTATGCGCTCTTCGCACTGAGCTGGCTCGAGAACGCCCGGATCGACGGGCTCTACCGCTTCGGGCTTCCCCCACGCCGCCCGCGCCGCAGTCCGAAGACCGGGTTCGGCGGCTTCCTCCACACGATCTGGCTGCAATTCATCGATCCCGGCATGTGGCGGGCGGTCGCCAACGGCGCCATCGCGACGATCCTCGGCTGGGTGGTGCTGAGCCTGGTTGGGGTGACCGCCTCGGGTGTGGCGCTCGCGTTCTCGCCGATGTACGCCGGTACCGCGGATGCCGTTCGCCTGGGCAGCACGTGGATCGACGTGTCCACGGCCTGGGCGGTTCCGGTGGGCATTGTGGTTGCCCTGGTCGCCGTCGCGACGATCGTGGGACTGGCTTTCTTGCACGGGGTGCTCGCCCGCGCGATCATGATCCCCTCGCAGGAGGCGCTGCTGGCAGAGCAGGCGCGACAGTCGCAGGCTCAGCGGGCGGGCGCCGTGCGCGCCGCCGACGTCGAGCGGACGCGCATCGAACGCGACCTGCACGACGGTGTTCAACCCCGGCTCGTCTCGGTGGGGATGACCCTGGGACTGGCGCAGCAGAAGATCGACTCCGATCCCGCTGCAGCCAAAGAGCTCATCGCCGAGGCCCACACCTCGACGAAGGCGGCGATCACCGAGCTGCGGCAGCTGGCGCGCGGCATCCACACCTCCGTGCTCGACGACCGCGGACTGGATGCTGCGCTATCCGCCCTGGCTGCCCGGTCGCCCGTGCCCGTTGTGCTCGACGTGAGGATCACCGAGCGCTGCGCACCGACAGCGGAGGCCGCCGCCTACTTCGTGATCGCGGAAGCGCTCACCAACGCGGCAAAGCACTCGCGTGCGACCGAAGCGCGGGTGCTGGTGCGCCAGCGCGAGGGAGGAGTGCTCTGGGCCCGCGTCGAAGACAACGGCATCGGCGGTGCCCAGGTCATTCCCGGCGGGGGACTGGACGGCATTTCGAACCGTGCTCTCGGCGCCGGCGGCACCTTCTCCGTTGACAGTCCCGTCGGCGGCCCGACGACCGTGGAAGTGAGCCTGCCATGCGCATCGTGATCTGCGAAGACTCCGTCCTGCTGCGGGAGGGTCTGGTCCGCCTGCTCGAGGATGCCGGGCACGAGGTGGTCGCCGCTCTCGGCGACACCGACGGCCTGACCGACGCGGTAGCTGACCTCGACCCTCAGCTGTGCATCCTGGACGTTCGCCTTCCCCCGACCCGCACCGATGAAGGCATCCGTGCTGCAGTCAGCCTTCGCGCGTCGCGCCCCGATCTTCCCGTCCTGGTGCTCTCGCAGTATGTGGAGGAACGGTACGCGAGCGAGCTCATCGCCGGACGCGGCGGCGCCCTCGGCTATCTGCTGAAAGACCGGGTAGCCGACGTGGCCGAGTTCCTCGAGTCCGTCGACGACATCGCGGCAGGAGGGACTGTCTTCGACCCCGAGGTCGTCGCCCAGTTGCTGGGCAGGCGAGCCCGGGATGAGCGGATGCAGCGGCTGACCGACCGCGAGGCCACGGTGCTCGCACTCATCGCCGAAGGCAAGTCCAACCAGGCCATCGGGCGCACCCTCCACATCAGCGAGGGCAGCGTCGAAAAACACATCACGGCGGTTTTCCAGAAGCTCGAACTCGAGCAGGACGACTCCGGCAACCGGCGGGTGCTCGCGGCCCTCGCCCACATCGCTCACGGCGGGATGCCGCCCCAGACGGGAGAACTGTCATGACCACGAACCTCACACCGCCACCCGCTCCCACCTCGCCGCAAGGCCCCGATGCCCCGGCTCCCGGCTCCGAGCCCGCGTCTTCCGGACCACGCGGATCCTCCACCGTCGTCGCGATCCTGATCATCGTCCTTGGCGCGCTGATCGTGCTCGGCACGATCGTCGGTGCGGTATTCAGCACGATCCGGGCAGCTGCCGTTTCCACTGCCTCGTCGACCGTCGCCGTGGCTGGAGTCGACGCCCTCTCGATTGAGTTGAACGCCGGGTCGTTGACCGTCGAGTACGCGGATGTCGACGAGGCAGAGCTCGAGATCACCGCACCCTTCGGTGGTGATCGCTGGACTCTCGAGCGTGCCGGTGACACCCTCACGGTCGCCTCCCCGAGCTGGGAATGGGGGATGGGATGGATCTTCGGCGGCAGCGGCCGCGCCGTGCTCGTCCTGCCTGACAGTCTCGAGGGCCTCGACGCCGACGTGCAGATGGCGGCTGGGTCACTGCGCGCCGACGGCGACTTCGGTCTCGTCGACCTCACTGTCGGTGCGGGGGAGCTCACGCTCGACGGATCCGCCGAGGACGTGTCGGTCGACCTGTCTGCGGGGCGCGCAGTGCTCAACCTCGCGGATGTTGACACCGCGGACCTGACGGTCAGCGCCGGGTCGATGGATGCCGCGTTCAGTGGGGCTCAGCCCAGCGACATCCGTGCCGGAGTGAGCGCGGGTTCGCTCACCCTCGTCGTTCCCGACGGGGCGTACGACGTCACCTCTGACGTCTCAGCCGGCAACTTCCGCAATCAGCTCGGCAGCGATCCCGGCGCTGACAGCACGATCTCAGTGGAGGTCTCGGCCGGACAGGTGATGCTGCGCGCCGCACGCTGATGCGAAAAGCGACGGAGGGGGGAAGCTCAGAGCTTCGCCCCTCCGTCGCCGTCGATCGCCTCCCGAGCCGCAACGAGCCCCGCGGCGCGGCCGGCGGCGTACGACTCCGCGGCGCCGGTGTGGAACATGTCGTGCTCGCGTGCTCGGATGATCGAATGGGCACCGGGCAGCTCGAGCGAACCCACGAGGTCGCTTCGTCCCCGAATGACGGCAACCGGCGTGCGTCCGGTCTTTCCCTTCACAAGGTCGGCAGCTGCAGCGAGCTCGTCGGCGACGCACGGCATCGTCACCACGAGCGGCCGGCCCTCGGCATCCGTGCCGCCGCGCAGGTCGTCGAACACTCGGATGCCGGCCGCGCCGATCGCGGCATCCGTCTGGCCCTCGCGCCACGCGCGCCCGAGGGTGTCGCTGATGATGACGCCGACCTCGGCGCCGGTTGCCTCGCGTAGCCCCGCGGCGAGGGCGCGGGCCGAGGCATCCGGATCGATGGGAAGCAGCAGCACCGTCCCGTCGGGCGTGTTTGATGCGTCGACGCCTGCGGCCGCCGCGATGATTCCCAGACGGTTCTCGACGATGCGGGTGGTATGACCGGATGCCGCGACCCGCGTGGCGACGACACGCACAGTCTCGGCGGTGATCGCTTCCTCGCGGTCGGCGGCGGCGACGAATCGATCTTCGGCCTTCGAGATGATCTTGGAGGTGACCACCAGGATGTCACCGTCGACAAGCGAGTCTCCGGCGGCGGCGCCGATCAGAGCGACGAGGTCATCTCCGGCGACGATCTCGCGAATGCCGTCGAGCGCCCAGATCTGCAGCATCGTCACGGACGTTCAGTTCGCGTCGAGCCGTCACGCTCGACCGAGCGGGAGCGTGTCACCGGACGAAGCGCACCTCAGTCAGCGACTCGCCGAGGAACGCCTCGTCGTGGGTTGCTCCGTCCAGAGCGAAACCGTTTCGGGTGTAGAACCGATGTGCGCGGGGGTTATCAGCGGCGACCCACAGGTACACCCCTTCGCCCTCTTCGATCGCTGCGTCGAACAGGAGCTGGCCCACACCGGTGCCGTGGAACCGGTGCAGCAGATAGATGAAGTACAGCTCGCGCTCACGCGGAGCATCCTCGTCCCGGGCGGGCCCGGAACCGACGAAGCCGATGATCTCGCCGTCGACGAGCGCCGCGCTCATGCGGTATTCCTCACCCTGGGCTGCCCAGTGCGTCCACAGCTCGGCAAGTCTCTTCGGTGAGACATTCTCGAGAGCTGCCTTGCTGATGAGGTGGTCGTAGGTCTCGTGCCAGCACGTCGCGTGGACGCGACCGAGTTCCTGTGCGTCGACATCGCGCACGGGCCTGACGATGACATCCGTCTGCGTTTCGGCGTTCATGGCCAGACTCTACGCGGGCGATCACGCGGGAAAGAAATCGGCGCAAAGCCGGGGCGGATGCGGCGGGTTTGTGCTGTGGGAATCCCACAACCGCGTACCCCGTCGATGCGTTCTCCCCTAGCATCGCCCCTCGTGAACGTGATGTGGCGAACGATGCTGGTGATCTGGCGAGCCCGGTGGCGCAAGCGCCGAGAGGGTCTGGTCTCACCCACGGGCGTTGCGCGGATTCGCTTGACGACGCTGCCGACAGATATCGACATCCTGCGCCACATGAACAATGGACGATATCTGTCGCTGTTCGACCTCGGCCGGTGGGACTTGCTGGTGCGCTCGGGCCTGCTTGACGCGATGCGCGAGCAGGGCTGGTACGCCGTGGTCTCGAGCGAGACGATCTCTTTTCGCAAATCCCTCCAGCTCTGGCAGCGTTTCGACGTCGAGTCGCGCTTCATCGGTCACGACGATAAGGCGCTGTATCTGGAGCATCGCGCGGTCGTAAACGGCGAGATCTTCGCCCGCGCGATCATCCGGTCGCGGATGCTCAAGCGCGCGGGCGGCACGGTCAGCCACGACGAGTTCTTCGCCGCCGTCGGCCGCCCCGACGACACCCCGGACGTCTCGTCCTGGATCCACGACTGGGCAGCGGCATCTGCCCTCCCGCCCACCAAGGCCGAGGCGCCCAGCATCTGGGCCTGATCGGGCTCGCGGACGCGGCGTCGCTAACTCCTCAGCCCCGGGCCTCATGGCGGGGTTTATTGCGTTCCGGATGCTGATTCGGGGCGGAGTTGCGGAGTTAGCCACGTCCCGAGAAGACCGCCGCCGCGCAACCTGTTCCGCGGGCCGGCCGGACGTAGGCTGATCGCATGCAGGAGACCCCCGACACGGCGCCATCCGCGCCGTCGGGCGACCTGGCGCCGCGCGCGATCGACCTCGCCGCACGCTGGGTCGCCGAAGCCGCCGAGTTCCCCGCGGATGCCTCGGCGCAGCGCCTCGCCGGAGTCCTCAAGGATCCGAACGGTCTGCCCTTCACGATTGGGTTCGTCGACGGCGTCATGCGCCCTGAGAGTCTGACGGCGGCGGCATCCACGCTGTCGCGGATCGCCCCGCTCGCGCCGGAGTTCCTGCCGTGGTACCTGCGCGGCGCCGTCAAGGTCGGTGGGGCAGTGGCGCCCGTGCTCCCTTCCCCCGTCGTGCCGATAGCCCGCCGCGCCCTGCGCGAGATGGTCTCGCACCTCGTCGTCGACGCACGGCCCGACAAGCTCGGCCCCGCAATAGCAGCGCTCCGCGAGGGCGGCGCCAAGCTGAACCTCAACCTGCTGGGCGAGGCAGTGCTCGGTGAGCGCGAGGCGCTGCGCCGACTCGAGGGCATCCACGACCTCATCCGTCGGCCCGATGTCGACTACGTCTCGGTGAAGGTCTCGGCGATCGCGAGTCACATCTCGATGTGGGCCTTCGATGAGATCGTGGATGCCGTCGTCGAGCGCCTCACGCCGCTGTACCTCACCGCGGCGGCGGGACTGCCCGAGAACGGCGGCCGCACCTTCATCAACCTCGACATGGAGGAGTACCGCGACCTCGACCTCACGATCGCGGTGTTCACTCGCATCCTCGAAGACGAGCGGCTCCGCGATCTCGAGGCGGGGATCGTGCTGCAGGCTTATCTACCCGATGCCCTGCCGGCACTGCGAGAGCTGACCGCGTGGGCGCGCCAGCGGGTGGCTGATGGTGGTGCTCGCATCAAGATCCGGCTCGTCAAGGGCGCGAACCTCGCGATGGAGCGCGTCGATGCGATCATGCACGACTGGTCGCTGGCAACCTACGACCGCAAGGTCGACGCCGACGCGAACTATCTGCGCTGCCTCGACGAGGCGCTGCAGCCGAAGAACACGGATGCCGTGAGGCTCGGCGTCGCAGGGCACAACCTGTTCGACATCGCCTACGCGTGGCTGCTCGCGGGCGAGCGCGGAGTACGCGAGGACATCGAGATCGAGATGCTCCTCGGCATGGCGCAGGGCCAGGTCGCGGCGATCTCCCGCGAGGTCGGACACGTGCTCCTGTACGTGCCGGTCGTGCACCCGCAGGAGTTCGATGTCGCGATCAGCTATCTCGTGCGCCGGCTCGAAGAGAACGCGTCGAGTGAGAACTTCTTGTCGGCAGCGTTCGACCTCGCCGACGATCCTGCGCTGTTCGAGCGCGAGCGGGATCGTTTCGTCGCATCCCTCGAGCGCGCCGCCGATCCCGGGCTTCCGACCGGACCCAACCGCCGCCAGAACCGCGCGGACGAGCAAGCCGCAGACAGGGCCACCGAACCACGTATTCTTCGCGACTCGCCGCCGCCCCAGGTCGGGGGTTTGACCCAGGCCGTGCTCGGGATCGCCAGCTCCGCGGCATCCGATGATGGCATCGCACGCTTCGGTGGCGTTGAGTACGTCGAGACGGCGATCTATTCCGCGACCGAGTCTGACGGAGTCGCAGCCGGCGCGCCGGGGTTCCGAAACGCGCGTGACACTGACCCGGCACTCCCGGCGAACCGCGAATGGGCCAGGCAGGTTCTCGAGCGCATGGCGGTCTCGACGGCGGGGGATGACACGATCGAGGCATTCCGGGTCACGGATGCCGAGCGGCTCGAAGAGATCATTGCGGGTGTTCGCGACGCGGCGCCTCGGTGGGGCGCCATGCCGGCAGCAGACCGGTCGGCGGTGCTGCAGGCGGCGGCCCGGGCGCTGGAGGCCCGGCGCGGTGAGCTGATCGAGGTCGCCGGATCCGAGACGGGCAAGGTGTTCGCCGAGGCTGACGTCGAGGTGAGCGAGGCTGTCGACTTCGCCAACTACTACGCCGCAACGGCGAGGGAACTCGATCGGGTGAGCGGTGCGGTCTTCGTGCCCGCGCGGGTGACCGTCGTCACCCCGCCGTGGAACTTCCCGATCGCGATACCCGCGGGCGGAGTGCTTGCTGCGCTCGCCGCGGGCTCCGGAGTGATCTTCAAGCCGGCGCCGCAGGCGAGGCGCTGCGCGGCAGTAGTAGCCGAGGCGCTGTGGTCGGCAGGCGTTCCGCGTGACGTCCTCGCCCTGGTCGACATCGACGAGGGCGGCCTCGGGCAGCAGCTGGTCTCGCACCCGGATGTCGATCGCGTCATCCTGACCGGCTCCTTCGAGACGGCATCTCTCTTCCGCTCCTGGCGCCCCGACCTGCCGCTGCTCGCTGAAACGAGCGGCAAGAACGCGATGGTGATCATGCCGTCTGCGGATCTGGACATCGCGGCATCCGATCTCATCAAGAGCGCCTTCGGACACGCGGGTCAGAAGTGCTCCGCGGCGTCGCTCGCGATCCTCGTCGGCCCCGTCGGGCGCTCGGAGCGCTTCGCGCGTCAGCTCGTGGATGCCGCGACGTCGCTGCGGGTAGGACCGCCGACCGATCCGCGCTCCGAGATGGGGCCGGTCATCGAACCGCCACGCGGAAAGCTGCAGTGGGCTCTGACCACCCTCGACGAGGGCGAGCAGTGGCTCGTCAGGCCCGAGCCGCTGGATGTCGGGCCTGAGTATGCCGGCCGGTTCTTCCGTCCCGGCATCCGTGTCGGGGTGCAGCCCGGGTCGCGCGTGCACCTGGAGGAGTTTTTCGGGCCCGTGCTCGGGATCATGCACGCGAACTCCCTCGGGCACGCGATCGAACTCCAGAACGCCGTCGCGTACGGACTCACGGCGGGTCTGTATACCCAGAACCCCGACGACCTCGCGATGTGGCTCGACCGCGTCGAGGCGGGCAACCTCTATGTGAACCGCGGGATCACGGGCGCGATCGTGCAGCGGCAGCCGTTCGGTGGCTGGAAGCGCTCGTCGGTCGGTCCCGGCACGAAGGCCGGCGGACCGAATTACCTCATCGGCCTCGGGAAGTGGCGGGGGACGGATGCCGGTGCCCCCTCGTCCACGCTGCACTTGCGTGGTCTCGATTCGCGCATCACGACGGTGATCGAGGCTGCCCAGGCATCACTCGATTACCCCGCGTTCGAGTGGCTTCGCCGCGCCGCGCTCTCGGACGCGGTCGCCTGGAACGAGGAGTTCGGGCGGGTGACGGATGTCTCGCGGCTGGGCGTGGAGCGCAACCTCTTCCGCTACCGGCCCGTCGAGGTCGCGATCCGGGCGACGGGGGATGCGACGTGGCAGGCGCTGCTGCGCGTCATCCTTGCCGGCATCCGCACCGGGTCGGCGACCACCGTCAGTGCTCCTGTCGGCCTGCCCGCGGCGGTGCGTCGAGCGCTCAGCGACCAGGACGTGAACATCTTCGTCGAGACCGAGGACGAGTGGCTCGACCGCGTCGCTCGTCCCGAGCAGGATGTCGCGGATGCCGTCGCCGGCGAGCCCAGGCCGACCCGCCCGCCCCGGGTGCGCTTGGTCGGCGGCGCCGTCGCCGTCGCGGCATTGCATTCCGCGCTCGCCGAGGCCGTCGGCGGAGACCCGGATGTCGCGATCTATGACAACGAGGTGACAACGGCGGGCCGCATCGAGCTGCTCCCGTTCCTGCACGAGCAGTCGATCACCATTACCGCCCACCGCTTCGGCAACCCCGACGCGTGGTCGGCGGACGTCATCTGAGGGGCGATGGTGGTCGCAACGGCGCAGATTCTGCGTAACGCGGCGCCGTTGCGAACGCGACATCACTCGAGCGGGTAGCGACGCCGCAGAACCCAGCGCTGGCCGAGCGTCCAAGTGACTGTCACGGCGAGATAGAGCGCGGCGGCCAGTGGCACGAACGCCGCGAACACGACGGACAGGTACGGCAAGAACCCGAGCGCACGCTGCACGCCGCCGGATGCCAAGGGCGAGGCATCCGGCTCTGCGGGAACCGCCGGGCGGAAAATGCGCCGCGTGACCTCGGCGACTGCTGCCATCAGCACCATGAGGGTGCCGAACACGACAGCCGTCTCGACCGAGAAGACGCCGGCGGACCCCACGAGGCTCGTACCGAGAG
>NZ_DBHD01000018.1:0-4478 GCF_002296025.1 Microbacterium sp. UBA837 | reverse complement strand
ACCGACCGCGTGTGGTTCTACGACGTGCGCGCCGACGGCATGACCCTTGACGACAAGCGCACCCCCATCGAGGCGAACGACCTTCCCGACGTGCTCGCGCGGTGGCAGAACCTGGATGCCGAGACTGCCCGGGCGCGCACCGACCAGAGCTTCTTCGTGCCGAAGCAAGAGATCGTCGACAACGGCTACGACCTGAGCCTGAACCGCTACAAGGAGATCGAGATCGAGGAGGTCGAGCACCGGTCGCCGGCGGAGATCCTCGATGAACTGGATGCCCTCGAAGTCGAGATTCAGGACGGTCTCAAGCGCCTGCGGGAGATGCTCGCGTGAGGTGGGAGACCGTACCGCTGGGGGAGGTTGCGGCGATCCACATGGGGCAGGCTCCGCTGGGCGAGTCATACAACGACCGCGGTGAGGGCTTAGGCCTGATAGCGGGCCCAGGTGACTTCAGTAACGGCGGCCTGAAGGTCAAGAAGTTCACCACTTCCCCGACGAAGCGTACGAGGCCTGGTGACCTAGTTGTTGGCGTGCGAGCGTCAATCGGTGACCTTGCCACCGCTGACGGCGAGTACTGTCTTGGCCGCGGAGTCGCGGCAGTTCGCCCCAACGAGAAGTTAGATTCAGGCTATGCACGACAGGTCCTACGGTGGCTTGCGCCCGAGCTCGCGTCTCGAGGGCGGGGCGCAACGTTTCGAACTGTCACTCGGCTTGACATCGAGACGCTCCCGATCCCCCTCCCACCTCTCTCCGAGCAGCGCCGCATCGCCGCAATCCTCGACGCGGCCGATGCCCTGCGGTCAACGTGGGGAGAGATACGGGATTCCACCCGGCGTGCGATCAGTAGACGCATCAGTGGGTTTTTCTCGAAGCCGACTGACATCAAGCCCCTCGCACAGTTATTGGCCGAGCCGATGCGGAATGGAATCTCGCCGTCGCGTGGTGGTCGGTATGAGGGCGAGGTCCTGACGTTGTCTGCGATCACGAGGGGTGCCTTCGACCCGCGCCAGCGCAAGTCCGACCTTTTTGCTGCGCCTCACGCGTCGGACAAGCTCGCAACCGAAGGGTTGCACCTGGTCTGCCGTGGCAACGGAAATGCTGAGCTAGTCGGGGCGATGGTCGCTGTCACTGATCAGCCTGACGGCGTTGCATTCCCCGACACCATGATCGGCTTCAGACCGTCATCTGAGATCAACTCGCCGACACTAGTGGCCGCCTGGCGGCATCCGACGGTACGCGATCAGATCCGTCGGGCGGCTCGAACCACCAACGGAACCTACAAGGTCAATCAGCAGAGTCTGTCCTCGATCATGGTCCCGGTGCCCCGACGCGAGGATCAAGAGCAGATTGCGGCGCTAGATGCAGAACGAACCAAACTCGACTCGCAGCTGGCTCAAGGTCTCGTTAGCCTCAACGAACTGTTCGCATCCCTCCAACACCGCGCGTTTCGCGGCGAGCTGTGAGCTGTTCAGTATTCGCGGAGGGTGGCGGTCGATTCCCACTCGTCGAAGTCGTCTGGGGGCTCGACCTTCCAACCACGCGACTTGAGCACCTCGGCGACCTCTGCGGGATAATTGCGGGCGATCGTGCGGACTTGAAACCTGCGGGCCAGTTCGCGGCCGTCTTCGACCGCCGCGCGCCATCCGTCTCGGCTGTCGAACCCGCACTCGCGGATGAGGAACTCGATGAAGTCCTCGAGACCAGGACGGAATCGTCTGCCGCCGTTCGAGAAGTGCAGATCGGCCAACGACATGGGGACGCGCTCGCGCTTACCTCCGCGCCGCGTGCGAGCAAGGATGAACGATAGCGCGCCGCGTTCCGCGTGGAACTGCCAGTGCGATGTCGGGGCGCCCGTTGCTCTGTTCTCGAACTCCAGGCGCGCCACGGGGACATTCTCGAATACAGGCGTGAGCGCTACCCTCGAGCGATCGATCTTGAGGAAGCCGTCGTCGGTGACTTCGGCGAACATATAGAAGGTCCAGAAGGCGAGGGTCTCGCCATTGCAGGTGAGCGGCAGTCTTTCAGCGGTCTCTGGATCCGAGGCGTCGACCGGCGAAATCCGCACGCGCCCTGTGTCGGGGAATTGTTGAACGCGAACCGTCGGCGAGCAGGGCAGGGTCGATCGAATCGTCTGTTCAATCCTCGAGGCGAATTCTTGTGCCTGCCCCAGCACGGCGGTCAGTCGGTGAGTTCGTCTTCGCCGAGCAAGTAGGCGATCGAGTCCAGCTCATCGCGAACGGCCCATCCCTGATCTGTGAGACGACGTTCGCGGGCCATCTCGCGGAAGGCCTCGTACGAACCGAGTCGCAACTGCGCAAGCAGTTCGTTCTGGCGTGCAACCAGTCGATCCTTGGTGAGAGTGATGACGGGAGCCATGGGATTCCTCTCTCCTGTGTCGTCTCCACAGTAAACCACCACCCTCCGACACGGGCGTCACGGCGCTCAGCCTGTGTCCGTAGGGCGGACGCGGCGAGACAGCCCGCATCCGCCCCTCTTCTGCGCTCAGTAGCCGACGGCCGTCAGGGCGTACTCGGCCTGCTCGGGAGTGAACTGCTCGCCGTACTCACTCGTCAGCTGCTCGTACAGGCCCTGCCGTGAGAACGACGTGAAGTCCAGGTATGACTGCGCGGACTCGGCAGCCTCGGCGTTCCAATCCACGAGTCCGTTCTGCTCGAGATGGGCGATGGCGAACTCGGCATCCGCAGCCTCGAATCCCTCACCGTATTCACTCGTGAGCTGCTCGAACAGGCCCGCGCGTGAGAAGGCGGTGAAGTCCAGGTACGACTGCGCAGATCTGATCGCGTTCTGCTGACCGAGCGTCAGCTGCGGCTTCTCCTCCAGGGTCAGGGTGACGGTCGCACCCTCCTCGATCTGAGCGCCCTCGGCGACATCCTGCGCGATCACCGGCATCGACTCGTCGCCGTCGGCAGAAACACGGATGCCGAGAGCCTCGAGAGCCGCGCGAGCCGATGCGCCATCCATGCCGACGACGTTCGGTACGATGATCAGCGCTGGCTCGGCCTCGGCCTCGGCGGTGGCGGCCGCCTGCTCGGTCGTGCGCACCGGTGCGGCGGGTGCGGCATCCGAAGTCGACCGGCCGCCTCCCAGCGCGCTGCCGATCCCGCCGATGACGATCAGTCCGACGACGACTGCGGCTGGGATGATGACCGCCTTGCGCGTGTACCACGGCCGCTTCGAGGGAGCGGTGACGGTGGCGTGCGCGGGGACGGCGGCGTCCGTTGCGCCGGGCTGGCGCACGAGGTCGGTGCGCCAGGTGGTTCCATCCCAGTACATTTCGGAGCCGGGCGCGCCCTCGGCGCCCGGATGCGGGTACCAGCCTGCCGGAGTGGACGATGGTGTGGTGTTGCTGGTCTCAGACATGAGATTGCCTTTCGGTACGGGTTAGGCGCGCGCCCCCAGCGCACGTCACCAGCCGTTGGCCAGTGGAACAGGACACACCACCCCTCCGACATTGCGCGCAGCGACACCGGCCGGATCAATGTCGGAACCCCCTCGTAGTGTCGGGGTATGGATGAGGTTGGCATGGGCGAGGCGGGTCAGCGGCCCGAGGGTCCGGATGCTGACGTGTTCCTGTATGAGGGTGATGTGCGGGAGTGGGATGCCGAGGTGGCGGGGTGGGTTCCGCCGCGTCCGGACGCTGTCGCCCTGGTGATGGAGGCCGCTGACCTTGAAGCGGTGTTCGCGGCGCAACGGTTCGCGCGGGTCGATGACCTGCGTCTGGAAGCTTTGGATGATGTCACCCGGTATGGGGGTGGGTCCCGGGAACTGGTGATGCGCTCCCTCCGGCTCGAGCTTGCGTCTGCTCTGCGGATCACGGAGAACGCGGCGGGGATGATGCTCGCCCGTGCCGAATCACTCGTGCACTCCTACCCGGCCGTGTTGGAGTCGCTCTCGCGTGCGGGGGTGACGGTCCGGCACGCGGAGATCCTGGTCGATGACCTCGATGTACTCGACCCCGATATCGCGGCGGGCCTGGTGGGTCGGGCGTTGGGGTTGGCGGAGTCTCTGCCGGTGGGGTCGTTCCGGCGGGCGTTGCGCCGGCTGATTGACCGGGAGACCGCGCCGAGCCTGACGGAGCGTCACGAAGCCGCGGTGCGGGGTCGTCGGATCCTGGTGGAGCCGGCGGGGGATTCGATGTCGTGGGTGCACGCTCTGGTCCCGTCGGTGGAAGCCCACGCGATCTACGGGCGGGTCACCCAGAAAGCTGTGGTGATCCGTGACCATGACCGCGGTTCGACCCGGGGCGGGGAGCGGGGGGATGGGTCGGAGCGGAGTCTGGATGAGATCCGGGCTGACGTGTTCTGCGACCTCCTCATCGACGGGACCGTTCCCCAGCACCCGAAGCAGGCTCGGGGCATCCAAGCAACCGTTGTCGTCACCGTCCCCGCCCTCGCGCTCCTCGGCGTCGACGGGGTGACCGATCCGGCGGAGGTGGAAGGCGTCGGTCCGATCCCGATCGA